>CAYZDW010000065.1:0-3454 GCA_964477175.1 uncultured Steroidobacteraceae bacterium
GGCAGGCGGCCTGGGGCGAGGTCGCGCGGCGCCTCGCGCACGAGATCAGGAATCCCCTGACGCCGATCCAGCTCTCGGCCGAGCGCATGCGGCGTAAGCTCTTCCGGGGACTCGATCCAGCGGCCGCGGAATTGCTGGACCGCTCGACCCAGACGATCGTGCAGCAGGTCGAGGCGATGAAGCAGATGGTCGCCGCCTTCAGCGAATACGCCAAGGCGCCGGAGATGCGCCCGACCGAGTTCGACCTCGCGGCGTTGATCCGGCAGGTCTCGGACCTGTACCACGCGCAGGATCCGCGCGTCGCTTTCGGCCTGTCGCTCGATCCGCGCGCGGCGACGCTCGAGGCCGATCCCGGCCGGATCCGCCAGCTCTTGAACAACCTGCTGACCAACTCGGTCGAAGCGCTCGACGGGCGGCGGAATCCTGTCATCATGATCCAGACGAAGCGTGCGGGTGACCAGATCGTGCTGACCGTCATCGACAACGGGCCCGGCTTCCAGGGCGGCCTGATCGAGCAGGCCTTCGATCCCTACGTCACCAGCAAGCCGAAAGGCACCGGGCTCGGGCTCGCAATCGTCCGCCGCATCGTCGAGGAACACGGCGGCCAGGTGGAGCTCGACAACGCGCCGCAGGGAGGCGCTCGCATCTCCATCACGTTACCGGCTGCAAGGAGAGAGAGAGCATGAGTTCGTCGAGAATTCTCGTCGTCGACGACGAGGCCGACATCCGCGGGCTGCTCAGCGAAATCCTCGCCGAGGAGGGCTATGAAGTCGAGGCCGCGCCCGACGCAGCGACCGCACGACGCGCCTGCGCGCGCCAGGAGCCCGACCTGGTGCTGCTCGACATCTGGATGCCCGACATGGACGGCATCACGCTGCTGCGCGAGTGGGCCGAGAAGCACATGCTGAAGTTCCCGGTCGTCATGTTGTCCGGGCACGGCACCGTCGAGACCGCGGTCGAGGCGACGCGCCTCGGCGCATTCGACTTCATCGAGAAGCCGCTGTCGATCGCGAAGCTGCTGCGCACCGTCGAGCGCGCGCTCGAGGCAGGCCGCCGGCGCCGGCAGGCGCAGCGCACGCTGATTCCGCCGCTGGTCGCGCCGGTCGGCAAAAGCCGGCTGATGCAGCGGCTGCGCGAGCAGGTGCAACAGGTCGCCGCCCATGACGCACCGGTGCTGCTGGTCGGTGAGGCCGGCACCGGCCGCGAGGCCTTCGCGCGCTACCTGCATTCGCTGGGCCCGCGCTCCGCGGGGCCGTTCGTCGCCGTGACCTGCGCGAGCCTCGATGACGCGACCGCCGCGGCGAGACTCCGCGGCAGCGAGGCGCAGGGGCAGGTCGAGCCGGGACTCTATGAACAGGCGGAAGGCGGCACGCTGTTCCTGGGCGGGCTCGAGGACCTGTCCGCGGGCGCCCAACGTGTGCTGCTCGCGGATCTGGAACAGGGCAATTGGCAACGCGAGGGCGGCAGCCGCCGCGTGCCGCTCGGCGCGCACCTGGCCGCGGCGGCGAGGCCCGGCCACGACAGCGTGGCGAGCGGTCTGCGCCGCGACCTGCTGGCGCACCTCGAGGTCATCACGATCCGCGTGCCACCGCTCCGGGAATACGCGGAGGATGTGCCTGACCTGCTGCGCCATTACGTCGACCGTCTGGTCGACGAGGAAGGCATGCCGTTGCGCCGCTTCAGCGTCGCGGCGCAGAATCGGCTGCGCAATTATCCCTGGCCGGGCAACGTGCACGAGCTCAGGAACCTGGTGCAGCGCGTGCTGATCATCGGCGGGCCGGAAGAGATCGGGCTCGACGAAATCGAGCAGCAGCTTGCGGTGCAGCAGGCCCCGGACGAGCCGCTCGTCAAGCAGGACCTGCTGGCGCTGCCGCTGCGCGAGGCGCGCGAGCAGTTCGAGCGTGCCTACCTGCTGCAGCAACTGATGCTGTGCAACGGCAAGGTCGGGCTGCTCGCCAAGCGCGTTGGCATGGAGCGCACCCACCTGTACCGCAAGCTGCGCGCGCTGGGCGTCGATTTCCGCCAGGTCACCGAGGATTAGTCGCCGACGCGGATCACGAGCAGGTCCATGTCCGCCTCGCGCAGGCGGTCACGGATCCGATTGAGCTCGGTGAGGTCGGTGATCGGGCCGATCCGGACCCGGTGCCAGGTGTCGTTGTCCACCGAGACGCGTTGCACCTTCGACTCGATACCCTGTAGCGCGAGCTGGGCCCGGACCCGGTCGGCCTCCTCGAATTTCCGGTATGAGCCGACCTGCAGCACGTAGGAACCGGCCTTCTGGACCGGCGCGGCGGGCAGGTCGCGCCGCACCGCGGCCTCGCGCTCGGGAACGATGACCTCGAAGTTCGGCAGCATCTCGTAGAAGTCGTAACGCTCGGCCGGCTCGTCGCCGGTCGATTCGCGTGTCGAGGCCGGTTCCGGCGCCGACCCGCCCGCAGGCTGGGACGCCGTGCGCGGGTCGAACAGGTACAAAGCGAGCCCCACGGCGAAGCCCGCCACGCCGCCGATCAGGAGTCCGGTCCAGCCCGAGAACGGTTCGCGGCGCGCTCTGCTTCGCTTATAGTCGCGCGAGACCATCACATCGCCTCCGGCGCCGAGACGCTGAGGAGATCGAGCGCGTTCCTGAGGACCTGCCGGGTCGCGACGATGAGAGCGAGCCGCGCGTTCCGCAGCCCGTCGTCGTCGACGATGAACGGCAGCGCGCTGTAATAGGCGTGGAATGCCGTCGCGAGCTCGCGCAGGTAGTGCACGACCAGATGCGGAGCGCGTAGTTCCGCGCCCTGCCGGACGATCTCGGGCCAGCGCGTGATTGCGCGCATCAGCTCGCGCTCCTGCGGATCGGCGAGCAGCGCGAGCGACGCGAGCCCCACCTTGCGGTCGAACGGCAGGCCGCGCTCGGCGGCCTGTTTCAGCACGCTCGCGATGCGCGCATGCGCGTACTGGATGTAGTAGACCGGGTTGTCGTTGCTGCGCGACTTCGCGAGCTCGAGGTCGAAGTCCAGGTGCTGGTCATTCGAGCGCATCACGTAGAACAGGTGCGCGGCGTCGTTGCCGACCTCGGCGCGCAGTTCCCGTAGGGTGACGAACTCGCCGGAGCGCGTCGACATCTGCACCTTCTGGCCGCCGCGAAACAGCGACACGAACTGGATCAGCCGCACGTCGAGCGAATCCCCGGGCTCACCCATCGCGACGAGCCCGGCGCGGACGCGCGCGACATAGCCGTGGTGATCGGCCCCCAGGATGTCCTGCAGCAGGTCGAAACCGCGCTCGCGTTTCTCGAGGTGATAAGCGATGTCGGAAGCGAAGTAAGTCGCCTGGCCGTTCTCGCGCACGACGACGCGGTCCTTCTCGTCGCCGAACGCGGTCGAGCGAAACCACGCGGCCCCGTCGGCGTCGTAGATATGGCCACGCGCGCGCATGTCGGCGATCGTCGCGGCCACGCGGCCCGTTTCGT
>CAYZDW010000066.1:0-3251 GCA_964477175.1 uncultured Steroidobacteraceae bacterium
AGGCGAGCGCATGCGGCAGGATGGCGCCCGGGTCCCACCAGCCGCCTGCGGCGAGCGGCGCGAAAGCCGCAACCCACTTGCCGGGATCGAATACCGGCGCAAAGGGTGCAAGGCGGTAGCCGACCCAGGACAGGAGCAGCGCCGTCGCGACGGGATGCCGCAGTACGCCGGACAGCGCCGAGGCACGCAGCCGGCGATGCGTGGAAGCGATGGCGAGTGCGATGAAAGCGCCGGTCGCGGAGCCGATCGCGTTGCAGGCAAGGTCGGTGAGGCTCGCGACGCGCCGCGTTTCGTAGAGCTGGGCGAGCTCGATGGAGAAGGACAGGAGCGCGCCAAGCGCGGTCGCCGCGACGACGGCCAGCAGGCCGCCGAGCCGGATGGCCAGAAGCCACGCGAGACTTGCGCCGAGCGGCAGGTACAGAAGCACGTTGGCGGCGAGGTCGCTGCGCGTCGTGCGCGCGAATGACAGTCGCTGCAACAACTCGAACGGCCCCGCGCCATCGACAGCCGCGAAGCGGAACGGGTACAGCGACCCATAGACGATCAGGAACGCGATGACGGCGAGCAGCCAGGCCGCGGTTCGGGTGTTGGAATCCGCCACTGGGCTGCTCGTCTCAATCGGCGGCCGCGGCGGCCGGCGGGGTGCGGCCAAAGGTCGCGCCGAAGAAGTCGCCGGGGAGCCACTGCGGGCGCTCGTCTGCATTGGCGACGGCGAGCGTCAGGCGAGCGTTGACGCGCGCGAGCCGCGCGAGCGACTGCCAGTGAATCGGCAGCGCCACGGAATCGCTCGGCATGTGGTAATCCCGCAGCATGAACTGGCGCATGAGGGCCGCCGCGTCGACTCCCGGGTCAGACGAGCTCTCGCCCGTGTCCACCATGATGGCCGGTATTCCCTGGCGCACGAACGAGTACTGGTCGCTGCGCACGAAATACACCTCTTCCGGCGTCGCATCGGGCACCTCGGCAAGCCCTTCGGCGGCAAGCGCCGCTCGCGCCTGCGCGCCGAGCGTCGAATGTTCCGCGCCGTACAGCGTCATGCCGGCGACCGCGTACAGCGCAACGGGCATGTCGGTGTTGACGTTGGCCACCAGCGCATCGCGCGGCACGGTCGGGAGGCGCGCGAAGTGATCGGAGCCGAGCAGGCCACGCTCCTCGGCCGTGACGGCGACGAGGAGTATCGAGCGCCGCGGCCGCACCGCGGAATTGGCGAGCGCGCGAACGGTCTCGAGCATGATCGCGACCCCGGACGCGTTGTCGAACGCGCCGTTGTAGATCACATCGCCACCGACGGCGGCGCCGCGGCCGATGTGGTCCAGGTGCGCGGTCAAGACGACGTATTCACCGGCAAGCAAAGGATCCGAGCCGCGCAGGAGGCCCACGACATTGGCGCTCTTTGCGCGCGACAGCGCATTCTTCGCTGACATCGTAAGTTCTACCGGCATCGCGAAAGAAGCGAATCGGCCCTCGCGCGCCGCGGCGAAGAGTTCCCGGGCGCTCGCCGGACCGCCGGCGAAGAGCCGCTCTGAGGCGGCCGCGCTGACGCTCACCGAGCCGCGGATCTCGGGATAGGCGTCGATCGGCTGGCCCGCGGAATCCAACAGGCGCATGCGCGGCGTCCAGGAGAGCTTGATCTTTCGCTCCCAGGGCACTCGCGTCTCTTCCTCGGGCGTGTCGACGGTCACGATGCCGATCGCGCCGCGCGCCACCAGGCCTTCGGTCTTGGCGCGCGAGGAGTAATGAGCGCGCTGGCTGTTGGGAAACCGCGCGGGTGCGCCGGCCAGCACGACGGCGATCTTGCCGGTGAGGTCGATGCCGGCGAAATCGTCGTGGCCGAGCTCCGGGGCGTGGATGCCGAACCCCGCATATACGGCCGGCGCCGTCACTTCGGAGGCCGTCGCGCCGAAGTAAAAGCCCGGGATGAAGTCCGCGATCGGCGTGAAGCGGTCGTCGCGACCGCGGTCGCGGCGCACGATAAGTTCCGCGGCGGGCAGCACGCGCGTCGCTTCGATCAGGTCGAGCCACTGCAGCCAGTCGCCGCCGTCACCGGCGGGCTCGAGGCCGATCTGGCGCATCTGGCTCGCGACATAGCGCGCCGCCAGCTCGTAGCCGCGCGAACCGGCGGCGCGGCCCTCGAGCAGGTCGTCGGACAGAAATTCGACATGGGCGCGGATGGCGTCCGCGTAGATCGCAGGCGGTTCCTCGCCGAGCGCCGGCGTAACCGCGAGCGCCAACAGCGTGAGTGACGAGAATCGATGCACGGGCCCATCCGGTGGTTGCGATGTCCGCAGTTTACCGGCCCGGGCGCGGTGGCGCTGCCGCCTGGCAAAGACCGACCGAGCGATAAAGCGCTTCGACTTCGGGGGCGCGCAGATGCCGGTATTGACCGATTGCGAGCCCGGCGAGGCGCAGCGGTCCGAGGGCGATGCGCTCGAGCCTGCGCACCTTGACGTCGACGCGGGCGAACAGGCGGCGGATCTCGCGATTCTGGCCCTCGCGCAGGGTCACCGAGACGAGCGACAGATCTCCGCGGCTGCGGTCCTTCATCTGCTTCAGCACGCGCAGGCGGTCGGGACGCGCGCGCTTCGCGCCGCGTGCGGGATCATTCGCATCGGCGAGATAGAGGCCTTTCGAGAGCCGCGCCAGCGCCTCCGGTGACAATTGGCCCTGCACGCTGACCTGGTATTCCTTCGCAACGCCGTGGCGCGGATGCGCGAGCCGATAAGCGAGTTCGCCGTCGTTGGTGAGCAGCACGAGCCCGGTGGAATCCGCGTCGAGCCTGCCGACTGGGTAGACGCGCTTGCCCAGGGGCACGGCGGGCTGGACCAGGGCCACGACATTGGGCCGGCCACCGGGATCGCGCGCCGTGGAGATGACGCCGCGTGGCTTGTTCATCATTAAGTACAGCTTTCCGCGTTCTCGAATGGCGGCGCGTCGGCGCGTGTCGACGACCACGCCGTCGAGTTCGATGAGATCCCGGCCCGGCTCAACGAGACACGGAAAGGTTGTGACGCGCCGGCCATTGACCCGCACGCGGCCCGCGCGAATGGCGAGTTCGCAGTCGCGACGCGAGGCGAGACCCGCATCCGCCAGCACTTTTTGCAGGCGTTCACCATCCGCGGTCGCTTTCGCGATGACACGCGGCCGGTCGGGAAATCGCGGATCGTGCAAGGACCACTCCCGGTCTGTCGGGTTTTCTTACGCTTTAGACATAATCGGCCTGGGCAGAGTCGGCCGGCCCATCACAAGCCATT
>CAYZDW010000067.1:0-2950 GCA_964477175.1 uncultured Steroidobacteraceae bacterium
CGGACCGCATCGCGATCATGCGCGACGGGCGGATCGTCCAGGTCGGCACCGCAGAAGAACTGATCGTCTCGCCGGCGGATGACTATGTCACGAACTTCACTCGTGAGGCACCGCGCGCGAAAATCCTGTCGGCGCGAGCGATCATGCGAGCCACCACCGGCCCGGCAGAAGTCGGTGGCAACGTCGCCGCCGACACCAAGGTCTGTGATTTTGCTGCGGCGCTCGAAGCAGAGAACCGGCCGTTCGCCGTGATCGAGCATGGGCGTGTCATTGGCCTGGTCGATCGGGCGGCGGTGATGGAGGTCTTTGTCGGCCCACGCTCGCGCGAGGGTTGATGCACACAGTCGCTCACAAGGTTGTGGCACCCGCCAGTCCGTCCTTGCCGTGGATGCGCATCTTCTGGCCGGGCGTTCTGGTCATTGCACTCGCCGTCGCGTTCCTGCCGGCCGCGAAACCGCCGGACTGGATGCTGGATCTGCCGCGCGAGCATTGGGTACCAGTGCAGGCATGGATCTCGGCGGCGATGAAATGGCTGGTCGAGACGGCAAACTTCGGTCTCTTCACGTTCAGTGAGGCGACACGCTTCGTCGCTTACCTCCTCGACCAGCCGCTTTCGCTTGCGACGGCGGTCTTCGCGCGCGGCTTCACGGAGGGCCAGGGATCGGCGGCGATTGAACTCATCCCGCCGCTACCGTGGCTCGCCGCGCTTTTCGCCGCGTGTGCAATCGCGCTGCATGCGGGCGGCATTCGTCTGGCGGCACTCGCCGCCGGAGCCGTGGGGTATCTCGTCGTCTTTGGGCAGTGGCAGAGCGCGATGCTGACGTTCGCCTCAATCGTCATCGCGGTCCCTTTTGGTGTTGCGGGTGGATTGCTGCTCGGGATCGCGGCGCACCGCTCGGCGCGGTTCCACAAGGTGCTGAATCCGATCCTCGATGCGATGCAGACCGTACCGGTCTTCGCGTACCTCCTGCCGATCCTGTTTCTGTTCGGCTTTGGCCCGGTGGCGGCGCTGCTCGCGACGATCATCTACGCCCTGCCACCAATGGCGCGCGTGACATTGCTGGCGTTGTCGAGCGTGCCGACCGAACTGATCGAGGCTGGGCGCATGGCGGGATGCACGCCGCGCCAGCTCATCACCAAAGTCATGATCCCGGCCGCGCGGGCGCCGCTGATGACCGGGGTCAACCAGGTGATCATGTTGTCGCTCAACATGGTGATCATCGCCTCGATGATCGGGGCGGGCGGCCTGGGCTACGACGTGCTCGCCTCACTCCGGCAGCTCGACATCGGCGGCGGCCTCGAGGCCGGCACCGCAATCGTCGTGCTGGCGATCACCCTGGATCGGATCAGTCAGGCCTATGCAAAGCGGGCGCTCGAAGTCCGTCGTCGCGGGGCATTGAAGCACCGTTGGGTTCTTCTGGGCGTCGTCATCGCGCTGTGGTTTGCGGCGCTAAAGATAGAACCCTTGCGGCACTATCCCGAAAGCTGGACCCTGTCGACCGGCGTCTTCTGGGACAACCTGGTCGAGTGGCTCAACGTCAACTACTTCGATACGTTCGAGGCGATCAAGACGGCGATCCTTCTCAAGTTCATGATCCCGGTGAAGCGCTTCCTTCTCGCCCAGCCCTGGCCCCTTGTGGTCATTTGCGTGACAGCTGCCGCACTGTCAATCGCCGGGACGCGGCGCGCACTCATCGCCGGCGTCTTCGTGCTCACGATTGCCTTCACCGGGCTGTGGCAGCCGGCGATGGTATCGGTGTATCTCACGGGCGTCTCCGTGCTGCTCGCGGTCGCGATGGGAGTGCCGATCGGGATCGCTTCCGGCACGCGGCCTCGTCTGTGGCAGTTTGTGGAGGTCGTGATCGACACGCTGCAGACGCTGCCGAGCTTCGTGTATCTGATTCCGGTCGTGATGCTGTTCCGCGTCGGCGACTTCACCGCGATGATCGCGATCATTCTCTATGCGCTGACGCCGGCGATCCGCTACACGGCACTTGGCATCCGCGAGGTGGATCCCGCTGTCGTCGAGGCGGCGACGGCAATGGGCGCGACGCGGCGTCAGCTTCTGCTCCGCGTTCGCCTGCCACTGGCCCTGCCTTCGATCCTGCTCGGCATCAACCAGACGATCATGCTGGCGCTGTCGATGCTCGTGATCACCGCACTGGTCGGTACGCGCGATCTCGGCCAGGAGGTCTACATTGCGCTAGTGAAGGCCGACGTCGGCCGCGGCCTGATGGCAGGCATCGGCGTAGCCATGATCGCCATGATCGCGGACCGATTGATGACCGCCTCGGCCACGCGCATGAAGAGGAGATTGGGTCTTGCGTAAGGCCGGCAAGCCAGACCCGATGCGTGTCATCGCCAGCCTGCCCTGTTGGCGCGGACCGGTTGATCCGCAGCCCATTACGGGCGGCATCACCAACATGAATTTCAGCGTCGTCGACCAGGGCCGCCGCTATTTCGTCCGGATCGGCAATGACATTCCGGTGCACGGCATCGTGCGGGCGAACGAACTGGCGGCGAACCGCGCGGCGCATGCGGCTGGTGTGGCGCCGGCGGTGATTCATGCGGAGCCCGGTGCGCTGGTGCTCGAGTTCGTCGCTGGACGGACGCTGTCGCCGGCCGACGTACGTGACCCGCGCAATCTCGACCGCATCGTCGATCTCGTCAAACGCTGTCATCGCGGCACTCCCGAACACCTGCGCGGGCCCGCCGCGATGTTCTGGGTGTTTCATGTCGTGCGCGACTATGCCCATACACTCACCGTGGGCAACAGCCGCCATGCTCCGCGACTGCCGGACCTGCTCGGCACCGCCGCACGTCTGGAGAAGGCGCTGGGCCCGGTCGATATCGTCTTCGGCCACAACGATCTCCTGGCGACCAACTTCATCGATGACGGCACGCGCTTATGGCTCGTTGACTGGGAGTACGCCGGCTTCAACTCTCCGCT
>CAYZDW010000068.1:0-7285 GCA_964477175.1 uncultured Steroidobacteraceae bacterium
CGGATGCGGCCGACATCGGCCTCACCATTCACCCGCACCCGACGCTGTCGGAGACGGTCGCGTTTGCGGCGGAAGCATTCGACGGTACGTTGACCGATCTCTATATGCCCAGAAAGTCCTGACCCGTTCCGTCGGGCGGCCAAACGGATCAGGCGTCGCGCGAGTAGCGGCGGCGAATGTAGTGGTCGATGCTGGCGCGGCCGGGGCCGGCGACGACGAGCGGCAGCAGCAGCACGAGCAGGATCAGCGGCAGCTTGAAGTTGCCGTAGCCCCTGTTGGTGATCGCGTAGCCCTTCCAGAGTTCGGCCAGCGTGTCCCATTCGGTGGGCCAGTGCACGCCCGCGATCGCGACGATCGTCAGGATGATGAGCCCGAGAGACCAGAAGCGTGTCGCGAGGCCGAGCCAGATGCAGACGCCACCGACGAGCTCGATCCACGTTGCCAGGAACCAGCTGAGGTCGACCGGCAGTGCACTGAACGGGAATGGAAACTTGTCTGCGACGTCAGCGAACCAGTTCTCGCCGTGCAGTTTCTCGAGTCCGGACTCGAAGAATTCCCAGCCGACCAGCGCGCGCAGGAAAAGTTGCGGGAACCAGGTCCCGAGCCGGTCCAGGCCGCGCAGGACCGTCATGCAGTGACTCGTGATTGCAGACACTTGTATCTCCTTCGTCAGATTGCGGTCCGGCAGAGCACGCCGCGCCGGCCGAGGTCCGCGATCGCATCGCGGGCGGCAGCGAGCGCATCGCCGCCCGATCCGGCTGCGGTGCGTTCCAGCGCTTGCCGGCCCGTGAGCCCGGGTGTCGTTTCGATCGCATCGAGCAGGCCCGCGGTCTGTGCGCCAATTTCCAGGAATTGCACAATATCCGCCGCATCGCGATACACGACCAGGAAGGTCGCGTCAGCGGGTGGTTCGGCAGGCTGGCAGTCGGGCCCGAGCCGATGCACGGGCCAGCGGTAGGCGAGCGCCCAAGCGAGCGGCGAGACCGAAAGCGGAGTGTCGAGCGGATCGCCGGCAGGCACGCCGGCCGCGGCGGGCGGCTCTTCCTCGCTGATCGCGAGTGCCAGTTCCACCCACTCGTAGTGCGCCAGTTCGTCTACGAACGCAGGTTCGTCGGCGGCACGCTCGGTGCGCGCGCGCAGCCATTCGACGAATTCGCGCGGCAATTCCAGGAAATACGGCGTGTGCGCATGATGAGTCGAGTAAAAGCTGCGTATCAGCCGGTTCCAGCCCTCCGTGCCGAGAATGCGGCGCGTCACCGGGAAGCTGCCCGCGAGCAGGCCGGCGACGTTTGCGAAGAACAGCTCGCGGTATACCGCCATGCGCCGCGGCTCGACATCGGCCGGCGGGGAAACGCGTGCCGGGTCGCGCAGGTGCGCGGCGAATTGCATCTGGTGCTCGGCAAGTCGCATGGTTCAACTGCCGACCGCTGGCCGCAGCGCGCGCCGGCGCTGGCGGTCGCGGATCTCGGAGACCTCGGACACGAGTTCGGCCAGTGGCGGGAAGTTGAAGTCCCGCTCGAGCAGCGTGGGCACCGGACCGAACAGCGCATAGGCCTCGTCCAGCAGTGCCCACACGTCGCCGCAAATCGCGGATCCGTGCGTATCGACGCGCAGGTCGGGTGCCTCGATATAGTGGCCGGCCACGTGGAAGTACTGGACCCGCCCGGCCGGCAACGCACGCAGGAACTCGCGTGCGTCGTAGCCGTGGTTGATCGAGTTGACGTAGATGTTGTTGACGTCCAGCAGCAGCCCGCAGTCGGCCTCGGAGAGCACGGCGCGCAGGAACTCGATCTCACTCATGCGCGCACCGGGCGCCGCGTAGTACGAGACATTCTCGACCGCGATCGGCCGCTCGAGCAACTCCTGGGCGCGCCGGATGCGCGCGGCCACCCACGCGACCGCCTCGTCGGTGAACGGGATCGGCATGAGGTCGTAAAGATGCCCGTCGTCAGAACAGTAGCTCAGGTGCTCGGTGTAGGCGCGAATGCCGTGGGTGCGGAGAAAACCGCGTATCTCATGTAACAGGTCCTCGTCGAGCGGGGCGGGTCCGCCCAGGGAAAGCGACAGCCCATGCGCGACGAAGGGATGCCGTTCGGTGAAATGGCGCAACTCGCGCCCCAGCGATCCGCCGGCATGGATCCAGTTCTCCGGCGCGAGCTCGAAGAAGTCGATACCCGCGCCCTTGGATGCCCGCAACTCCGGCAGCAGCGCGCGCCGGAATCCGAGACCGGCTCCGATGACCGCGTAACGATCTGCATGTGCTGGCTGCGACTGCATGATTCTCCTGCGAACGGACCGGCTTTCCGTCGCCGATATTACCCGCCGGCCGCTTTGTGGGCGCGCGCGAGAAACGCCGACTCGTCGGGCGGCAAGCCGGCGCGCTCGGCCTCCCACAGCGTCTCTGCCAGGCATTCCATCAACAGGTGCTCCGCGGCGTGCGCGTCACCCCGCGACCTTCGCAGACGGTCGGCAAGCTCGGTGAGCCCCGGCGGCCGGTCCGCGGCGATGCCCTCGCGGAGCGCAATGTGCAGACCCATGTGCAGGAACGGGTTGGCCTGGCCTCCTTCGGGTGTCCACTCGCGCGCGAGCGCATCCGGATCCTCGAGGAAGCAGTGGTAATCCGGATGCAAGCGCAGCACGTCGGCCAGCATCGCCTCGAGCGGCGTCATCGGCAGGCGCTCGCAGGCCTTTTGCCATGCCAGCAGCCAGACCCGCCTGAGATCCTCTCGACCGGCATTTCCGGAGAAAGGCAACATCATTGCGCCGCTGTCTTGTCGGGATATCGGCAGAGATCGGCGATCAGGCAGCTCGGGCAGGCCGGCCGCCGGGCCTTGCAGACGTAGCGTCCGTGCAGAATCAGCCAATGATGGGCGTCCGCGCGGAATTCCTTCGGCACGACTTGCAGCAGCCGCTCCTCGACCTCGCGGACATTGTCGCCCGGCGCGAGTCCGGTGCGGTTGGCTACGCGGAAGATGTGCGTGTCCACCGCGATCGTGGGCTCGCCGAAAGCCGTGTTCAGAATGACGTTGGCGGTCTTGCGCCCGACGCCCGGCAGGGCCAGGAGCGCCGCCCGTTCGCGTGGCACCCGACCCTGATGGCGTTCCAGCAGCAGGCGGCTCGTCGCGATCACGTGGCGTGCCTTCACGCGCCAGAGCCCGATGGTCCGGATGTGCATGGCAAGGCCGTCCTCACCCAGCTCGAGCATGGCTCCCGGCGTCGCGGCCACGCGGAACAGCCGTTCCGTCGCCTGATTGACGCTGCGATCGGTGGCCTGGGCCGACAGCATGACCGAAACGAGCAACTGGAACGGCGAGCGGTATACGAGCTCCGTCGACGGTTTTGGATTTGCCACGCGCAGCCGCTCGAACAGGTGGCGGCGCGCACGCGAGTCCATTTTCGCCTCAATCCGCCGGGCCGCCATCGGCACCGAGACTCGCCCTCAAGGCGTCCCGCCATACGGTCTGCTCGCGCACAAGGCGCGCACGCCGCGTGTCGTAAAGTCGCCGGTATCGGATGGCACGGGTACCGATCGCAGGCGCCGAAAGCGGCTGCGCAGGCAGGCCGGGCACCGCGACCATCTTGATGCAGTCGACCGGGCAGGATGGCAGGCAGAGTTCGCAGCCCGAGCAGTCGTCGGCGATGACCGTGTGCATGCGCTTGCGCGCGCCGACGATCGCGTCAGTCGGGCAATCGTCGAGGCACCTGGCGCAGCCGATGCAGGCCTGCTCGTCGATCAGCGCGACGAGCGGCGGGCCTTCGTGGCCGCAGCCCGGATCGAGCGGCAGCTCGGGGCGGCCGAGCAGCGCGGCGAGGCGCGCGATCACGTGCCGCCCGCCGGGCGGGCAGCGATTCAATGCGGTGTCACCGCGCGCGAGCGCTTCGGCATAGGGGCGGCAGCCGTCGAATCCGCAGCGCCGGCACTGCGTCTGCGGCAGCAGCGCATCGATGCGCTCCGCCAGCTCCACCTAGCTGACCTTCATGCCGGCCGTGGCACCGGCATCCGGCCCAAGCAGGAACAGCCCGTCACCGCCTTCGGCGCTTGCCGCGAGCACCATCGCCTGCGAGACACCGAACCGCAGCTTGCGCGGCTTCAGGTTCGCGACCACGACGACATGCCGCCCGACGAGCTGCCCGGGTTCGTAGGAACCTCGAATTCCCGCGAAGACCGTGCGGCGATCGCCGCCGAGGTCGACGGTCAGCGAAAGCAGGCGGTCGGCGCCCTCGACCAGGGTGGCCGACTCGATGCGGCCGATCCGAAGATCGATGCGCTCGAAATCTTCCACGCTTATTTCTTGTGTCGTCGTCATCGGTGTCTCCACCAGCTTGCGGACCAGCGTCGGGTCGATGCGTGTCGCGAGCGGCTGGTACTCCTGGATGTTCGATCCGAGCAGCGGCTGGTCAATGTCGCGCCATCGCGCTGCCGGCGCGCCGAGAAAGTCCTCGGCGCGCTCCGCCATCGCCGGCATCACCGGCTTCAGGCAGGTCATCAGCACGCGGAACAGGTTGAGGCCCTGGGTGCAGGTCGCCTGGACTTCCGCCGCACGCGCTGGGTCCTTCGCGGCCAGCCAGGGTTTCTGCCGGTCGATGTACAGGTTGGCGCGGTCGGCGAGCGCCATCACCTCGCGCACGGCGGTGGCATATTCGCGCGACTCGTAGGCGGCGGCGATCCAGGCGGCGGCCTCCACGAACTCGCGATACAGGTCCGGGTCAGGCAGGGCCGGCGCGAGCCGGCCGCCGTGGTCGCGGTGGATGAAGCCCGCGCAGCGGCTGGCGATGTTGACGAGCTTGCCGACCAGCTCGGCGTTGATCCGCGTAGCGAACTCGTCGAGGTTCATGTCGATGTCGTCGAGGCCGGACGTCAGCTTGGCCGCCAGGAAATACCGGAAATACTCCGCCGGCAGCAGGTCGAGATACCGTCGCGCCGTAACGAAGGTGCCGCGCGACTTGGACATCTTCTCGCCGTTGATGGTCAGGAAGCCGTGCGCGTGCACGGCGGTCGGCTTGCGGAATCCAGCGCCCTCGAGCGTCGCCGGCCAGAACAGCGAGTGGAAGTACAGGATGTCCTTGCCGATGAAGTGATGGAGCTCCGCTTCGCTGTCCGCGGACCAGTAGTCGTCGAATTCGAGGCCGCGGCGCCGGCAAAGGTTCTCGAAGCTCGCCATGTAGCCGACCGGCGCATCGAGCCAGACGTAGAAATACTTGCCGGGTGCATCGGGGATCTCGAAACCGAAGTAGGGCGCATCGCGCGATATATCCCAGTCCCGCAAGCCGGCCTCGAACCACTCGTCGAGCTTGTTAGCGACCGCCGCGTGCAGTGCGCCGGAGCGCGTCCACTTGCGCAGCATCGCCTCGAAGTCGCCGAGCCGGACGAAGATGTGCTCCGACTCCCGCTCGACCGGGGTCGTTCCCGAGACCACCGAGATCGGGTTGATGAGATCGGATGGGGAATAGGTCGCCCCGCAGTTTTCGCAGCTGTCGCCGTACTGGTCCGGCGCGGTGCAGCGCGGACAGGTTCCCTTGACGTAGCGGTCCGGCAGGAACATTCCCGCCTTTTCATCGTAGGCCTGTCGAACGGTACGGCGCACGATGTGGCCGGCGGCGACCAGCGCCTGGTACATGCGCACCGTCAGCCGGCGGTTCTCTTCCGAATGGGTCGTGTAGTAATTGTCGAAGGCGATGCCGAAGTCGGCGAAGTCGCGCCGCCGTTCGGCGCCGACCTGCTCGATCAACTGCTCGGGCGTCACCCCCTCGGACTCGGCCTTCAGCATGATCGGCGTGCCGTGGGTATCGTCGGCGCAGACGTACAGGCAATCGTGCCCGGACAGCTTCATGGAGCGCACCCAGATGTCGGTCTGGATCGCCTCGGTCATGAGGCCGAGGTGCGTGGGTCCGTTTGCGTAGGGCAGTGCGCTGGTGACGAGGATTCGGCGGGACATGGCTCGGGTCCGGGGATGAACCATGCATTATGCCTCAGGTCGCCGTCAGTCGAATTCGCGGAGTTCCTCGAACTTGACCTTGTTGATGGCCTTCTCGTAGGCCGACCGGCCGCTGATGGCGCCCTGGTCCAGCAGTTGCTGGATCGCCGCGTCCATGGTGCGCATGCCAAGCGCGGTGCCGGCCTGCATCGCGGTTTCCAGCTGATCGATCTTGCCCTGGCGGATCAGATTGGAGACCGCGGGTGTGTTGATCAGCACCTCGATCGCCGCGACGCGCCCCGGCGGGCCCTTGCGCGTGATCAGTTGCTGCGACACCACGCCGCGCAGCGAGGTCGAAAGCATCGTGCGCACATGACCCTGCTTGTCGGGCGGAAACGCATTGACCATGCGGTCGACGGTCGCCGCCGCGCCGTTCGTGTGCAGCGTCGCCATGACCAGGATGCCCATCTCGGAAGCCGTGATCGCCGTGCTGATCGTCTCCAGGTCGCGTAACTCGCCGACCAGGATTACGTCCGGGTCCTCGCGCAATGCCGACAGCAGCGCGCTCGCAAAGGTCTCGGCGTGGACGCCGACCTCGCGCTGGCTGATCAGGCAGTTCTTGCGCGGATGCACGAACTCGATCGGATCCTCGATCGTCAGGATGTGACCCTTGATCCGCAAATTGAGGTCGTCGATCATCGCGGCGAGCGTGGTCGACTTGCCGGAACCGGTCTTGCCGGTCATCAGGATCAGGCCGCTCGACGCCTTGCAGAGATTGCGCACGGCCTCGGGCATCTTGAGTTGTTCGAGAGTCTGCGCTTTGGACGGGATTGCCCGGAACACGCCGCCCATGCCATTCAGCTGACGCATGATGTTGACACGGAACCGCGCGAGGCTGCCGAGCGAGTACGCAAAATCGGTTCCGTCGCGCGTCTCGAAGCGCTCGACCGCCTTGCGCGGCATGATTTCGTAGAGCGCTTCGCGCACGAAATCGGCCGCGAGCAAGTCGGTCCTCAAGATGGACAGCTTGCCGTACTGACGAATGCGCGGCGGATCGCCTGCCATGAAATGCAGGTCGGAGCCGTCCCGCTTCAGGATCTCCTCAAGATACTCGTCGACGCGCGCCACGCGGAGGCAGCCTCATTCCTGGGTGTCGAAGCGTGGCAGCAGGCTGCGGTCCACGACGTGCTTCGCAAACAGGCGCTTGTCCGAGCCAAAGGCAAAGGCGTCGTCGGGATCGATCTCCTTGGCCTTGATGGCCGTCAGCAGCGATAGGTCCATGAGTTGCATGCCGACGTCGCGGCCGGTCTGCACCTGCGCCGGGCTCTGGTGGGTCTGGTCGGTCTGGATGAGCTTGGCAATCGCGCGAT
>CAYZDW010000069.1:0-3870 GCA_964477175.1 uncultured Steroidobacteraceae bacterium
CGGCAGTAACGACGCCCAGAAGACCATGGGCATCATCTGGCTTCTGCTGATCTCGGCCGGGCTGACGGGCCGCGAGCATCTGCCGTATTGGGTCGTCGTTTCCTGCTATGTCGCGATCGCGCTCGGCACGCTGTTCGGCGGCTGGCGGATCGTCAAGACGATGGGCCAGCGCATCACCAAGTTGAAGCCGGTCGGCGGCTTCGCGGCGGAGACCGGCGGCGCGATCTCGCTTTTTCTGGCATCCAGCTTTGGTATCCCGGTCTCGACAACGCACACGATCACGGGTGCCATCATCGGCGTCGGCTCGACGCGCCGCGTCCGGGCCGTGCGCTGGGGCGTCGCCGGCAACGTCGTGATCGCCTGGATCCTGACAATACCGGCCTCGGCGCTCATGGCGGCCGGCGCCTGGTGGCTGGGCCAGCGGCTGTTCTGAGCGCCCTCAGCCGCCCCGCAGCGCCAGCATCGCCGCCTTGAAGGACTGCGCGGACTCGGCGTCATGGCGGTGGTCGCGCACCACCCATCGACCGGAGACCATCACGTCGCGCCACCGGCGGCTCGGGCTTGAAAAGACCAACGCATCGAGCAGGTGCTCACCGGGCAAGCCGAGCAACGATGCATCGTTGGTGTCGACCACCAGCAGATCGGCGCGCGCGCCTGCCTGCAGCCCCCAGTTGGCGAAGCCCGCTGCGGTGGCGCCGCCAGCGAGGCTGCAATTGAACAGCCGCTGCGCGCTTGCGGGTGATCCCAGTTCGGGCGCAGCGGCGATGTTGCGTTGTCGAAGCAGCAGGCGCTGGCCGTACTCGAGCAGCCGCAGCTCTTCGCGCCAGTCGCGCGTCACATGGCTGTCGGAACCGATCGACAACACCGCGCGGGTTGCCAGCCAGCGAGGCAGGTCGCAGAACCCGTCACCCAGGTTGGCCTCCGTGCTGGGGCAAATCACGATGCCAGCACCGCTTTGCGTCACCGACGCGATTTCGTGGGGCATTGCATGAGTGGCGTGAACGAGCTGCCAACGCGCATCCAGCGCGACATGCTGCGCCAGCCATTCGATTGGACGCGCGCCGGTCGCTGCGATGCAGTCGTCTACTTCGCCGGACTGCTCGGCGATGTGTATGTGGATCGGACCCTCGTCGCCATCGCAGCGCTCGACAAGTTCGAAGATCGAGTCGGGCGACGCAGCGCGCAGCGAATGGATGGCCACACCCGCGCCGACCAGCGGCGCCTTCATCGTGCGCACGCCGTCGCGCAGACGGAGCACATCGTCGGGCGTCGTCGCAAAGCGCCGCTGGTCGTCGCGCAGCGTCGGTTGCTGAAAGCCGGCGCGTTCGTACAACACCGGCAGCATTGTCAGGCCGATGCCGGCCGTAGCCGCCGCCTGGATCAATGCGAGTGTCATCGCCAGCGAGTCGTCGTAGGGCGAGCCATCGCTCGCGTGCTGCAGGTAGTGGAACTCGCACATATGAGTGTAGCCGCCACGTAGCAGTTCGATGTAGAGCTGGGTGGCCACCGCTTCGAGCTGTTCCGGCGTAATACGCAATGCCACGCGGTACATTCGGTCGCGCCAGCTCCAGAAATCGTCACTGCCCGAGTCGCGCCGTTCCGTGAGGCCGGCGAACGCACGCTGAAAAGCATGGCCGTGGGCGTTCACCAGGCCGGGCAAGACCGGACCGGGCAGGGCGGTTACGCCGTCGGGTTGCGGTGTATCCGGCTGCACGGCGGACCAGTAGCCGTCCGCGGCTAACTCCAGCAGGACCGACGCGCGCCAGCGGCCCTCCACCCAGGCGCGAGGTGCCCACAGACGCTGCGGAGACCTTGAGTCAGCCACGCGGCCTCCAGGCCAACATCGTCTCGATCGCCTGTCGCAGAACGGGCTGAACCAGGCTAGCGAGCTGGGGATCGTAGGCGTAAGGGGCGGTCTCCTGCATGTAGCAGCTCCAGCACATTTCGAGCTGGATTGCGTGCACCCCATGGTCCGGATTGCCATAGCAGCGTGTGATGTGGCCGCCCTTGAAGCGGCCATCCACAACCTGCGAGAAGCGACTCTGGCCGGCCAGCACCTGGGCCAATGCGCCACGCAGCGTTGGTGCGCAGCTGGCACCGCTCACCGTGCCGAGGTTCAGGTCGGGCAGCTTGCCTTCGAACAACCATGGCAATTCAGACTTGATGCTGTGGCCATCGAAAAGGCTTACGTGACCATGCATCCTGCGAAGGCGGTCGAGTTCGGCGCGCAGCGCGTCGTGATAAGGCTGCCAATAGTGCTCGGTGCGCCGCGCGATTTCTGCCGTGTCTGGCGCACAGTCGTCGCGGTACAGCGGATCACCGGTAAAGAACCGCGTCGGGCAGAATTCGGTATTGTTCATGCTTGGGTACATCGGCGCGTTCTCGCTCGGGCGATTCAGATCGATCAAATAGCGGCTGTAGCGCGGCACGATCAATGAGGCACCGAGTTCGCGCACGAAGTCGTAGAGTTTTTCAAGATGCCAGTCGGTGTCCTCGACCTCAAAGGCGCGCTCGACATAGCGCCAGCGCTGCTCGTCGGGCAGCTCGATGCCCACGTGCGGCAGGCTCACGAGCAGCGGCACATGGCCGCGGTGGAGCGTGTAGATCGTCATTGTGGGTGCGGGTCGTCGTAGCTCATGAGCCGCCCCGCAGCCGCAGCGCGTTGCCAACCACCGAGACCGACGACAGGCTCATCGCAAGCGCAGCGATCATCGGACTCAGCAGCAGCCCGGTCCATGGATAGAGCAGTCCCGCTGCCAGCGGCACGCTGAGCGCGTTGTAGAGAAAGGCGAAGCCGAGATTCTGGCGCATGTTCGCGACCGTGGCGGCCGATATCGCGCGGGCGCGCACGATGCCGCGCAGGTCGCCCTTGACGAGCGTCAGCTGCGCGCTGGAGATCGCAACGTCGGTGCCGGTCCCCATTGCGATGCCGACGTCGGCGGAGGCGAGCGCCGGCGCATCGTTGATACCATCGCCGGCCATTGCAACGCGCCGGCCCTCGGCGCGCAGTTTCGCGATCAGCGCCGCCTTGTCCGCGGGCCGCATTTCGCCGTGCACTTCCTGGATGCCGGTGGCGGCGGCCACAGCCTTCGCGGTCGCGGCGGCGTCGCCGGTCGCCATGATCAGCCTGAGCCCTGCCGCACGCAGCGCCGCGAGCGCCTCCGGTGTCGTCGCCTTGATCGGGTCCGCGACCGCGATGAGCCCGGCGAGCGCGCCATCCACCGCAAGGAAGACCACGCTCGCGCCAGTGTCACGCAGCTCGGCTGCCCGGGTCGCGAGCGGCGACGTGTCCACGCCCGATTCGCGCATCAGCAAGGCGCTGCCGAGCGCGAGTTGCCGGTCGTCTACGCGGCCTCGCACACCGAGGCCGGTTCCGGACTCGAATGTTTCCGGTTTGGCAAGCGAAAGCTTCCGGCGGCGTGCCTCGGCGACAATGGCATCCGCGAGCGGATGCTCGCTACCCTGGTCCAAGCTCGCGGCGAGCCGCAACAGCTGCGCTTCATCAAAGCCGGTGGCCGCGACCGCGGCACGAAACGCCGGCCGGCCCTCGGTCAGCGTTCCGGTCTTGTCCACGATCAGCGTGTCCACCGTGCGCAGCCTCTCGATCGCTTCCGCATCGCGGAACAGCACGCCCGATTGCGCGGCACGGCCGGTGGCCACCATGACCGACATCGGCGTGGCAAGGCCAAGCGCGCAGGGGCAGGCAATGATCAGCACCGACACCGCGTTCAGCACCGCATAGGTCCACGACGGCTCTGGCCCGAACCAGCCCCAGGCCAGGAAGGTCAGCGCGGCGATCCCGAGCACGGCCAGCACGAACCAGTACGACACCCGATCCGCGAGCCGCTGCATCGGCGCGCGCGAGCGCTG
>CAYZDW010000070.1:0-3902 GCA_964477175.1 uncultured Steroidobacteraceae bacterium
GGCCGCCCGACGGAACGGGTCAGGACTTTCTGGGCATATAGAGATCGGTCAACGTACCGTCGAATGCTTCCGCCGCAAACGCGACCGTCTCCGACAGCGTCGGGTGCGGGTGAATGGTGAGGCCGATGTCGGCCGCATCCGCGCCCATCTCGATCGCAAGCGCGACCTCCGAAATCAGGTCGCCCGCGTTGCTGCCGACGATCCCGCCGCCGACTATGCGATGCGATTCCTCGTCGAACAGGAGCTTCGTGAACCCATCGTCGCGGTTCAGCGCCAGTGAGCGACCGCTCGCCATCCAGGGGAAGAGTCCCTTGCCGAGCTTGCGGCCGGCGGCTTGCGCTTCAGTCTCGGTGACGCCCGCCCAGGCGATCTCGGGATCGGTGTAGGCGACCGACGGAATCACCAGCGCATCGAAGGCCCGCTTGTGGCCGGCGACGACCTCGGCTGCCACCTTGCCCTCGTGCGTCGCCTTGTGCGCGAGCATCGGCGGGCCGACGATGTCGCCGATCGCGAAGATGTGGCGGATATTGGTGCGCTGCTGGCGGTCCACCGGAATGTAGCCGCGCTCGTCGACAAGAATGCCCGCCGATTCGGCATTGATAACGCGTCCGTTCGGCACCCGGCCAACCGCGCACAGCACGCGATCGTAGGTCTGCGGCTGCGGGGCGTCCTTGGCATCGAAGCTGACCTTCAGACCCAGGTCCATCGCCTCGACACCCATCACGCGGCTGCCGGTCATGATCGATGCATAACGCGAGCGCAGGCGCTTCTCCAGTGGGCGCACCAGATCGCGATCGCAGCCTGGCATCAGCGTGTCGGTGAGCTCGACGACGCTGACCTGCGAGCCGAAGGCGTCATAGACACAGGCCAGCTCGAGCCCGATGATGCCGCCGCCGATGACCAGCAGGCGCCCCGGCAGGTCCTTGAGGTCCAGCGCGCCGGTCGAATCCATGACCCGCGGATCGGACGGCAAGCCAGGGATGCGCGCAGGTTCCGAGCCGGCCGCGATGATGCAGTGCTCGAAGCCGATCACGCGCGTCGTGCCTTCCGGGACGCGCAATTCGACGCGATGCGGCGAGATGAACCGCGCAAAGCCACGCAGCACGTCGACCTTGCGCTGCTTCGCCAGGATCGTGAGACCGGCGGTCAACTTGCCGACGATCTTGTTCTTCCATTGCTTCAGCGCATCGGTGTCGATCTGCGGCTCGCCGAAGCGGATGCCGTGCGCGGACATCGCCTTTGCGTCCTCGATCACGCGCGCCGCGTGCAGCAGCGCCTTCGACGGGATGCAGCCGACATTCAGGCAGACGCCCCCGAGTTGCGGCCAGCGATCCACCAGAATCACGCCGAGGCCGAGGTCCGCGGCGCGAAACGCGGCCGTGTAGCCGCCGGGCCCGGCGCCAATGACCAGGAGCGCTGTCGTCAGGTCCGCCGCCGGCTCGCCGGCGGCGATGGCTGCGTCGTCCGGAGTCTGCGAGCCAGCGGCGCGCTTGCCGGG
Organism: uncultured Steroidobacteraceae bacterium; assembly: GCA_964477175.1. Classification (GTDB taxonomy): domain Bacteria; phylum Pseudomonadota; class Gammaproteobacteria; order Steroidobacterales; family Steroidobacteraceae; genus SCUD01. Next base: position 1,499 of record CAYZDW010000070.1, read on the forward strand.
CAGGACGACGGTCTGCCCGTGACCCGGCATGACGACCGTCTCGGTCAGCGCCGGCAGCCTCACGGTGTCGCCACCCGCGGCGGCGACCAACGCGATCAGGGAACCCTTCGACACCCGATCGCCCTTCGCGACGCGGACTTCCTGGACGACGCCGGCCGCGGTCGCCGGCACGTCCATGGCCGCCTTGTCGGTCTCGAGCGTGATCAGCGGCGTCTCCAGCTCGACGTTGTCACCGGGACTGACGAGCACCTCGATGACCTCGACGTCCTTGAACTCGCCGAGGTCCGGGACGCGCTGCTCGATGATGCGGCTCACAGGACCGCCTCGACCAGACTCTCGGGATGCGCGAGCGCATCGGCCAATGCGACGACGAAACGCACGGCCTCGGCGCCGTCGATGACCCGGTGATCGTAGGACAGCGACAATGGCAGCATCAGCCGTGGCCGGAACTGCCCTTCCCTCCAGACCGGTCGCGTCTGCGAGCGCGAGACGCCCAGGATCGCGACCTCCGGCGCATTGATGATCGGTGTGAAAGCCGTGCCGCCGATGCCGCCGAGACTCGAGATCGTGAAGCAGCCGCCCTGCATTTCGGCCGCCGTGAGCTTGCCGGCGCGCGCCCGGGCGGCGAATTCGGCAAGCTCGCGTGCGAGCTCGTAGATGTCCTTGCGGTTCGCGTCGCGGATCACCGGTACGACCAGGCCGTTTGGCGTCTCGGCGGCGAAGCCCAGGTGCAGGTACTGTTTGAAGACGAGATTCTGCCCCGAGGCGTCCAGCGAACTGTTGAAGTTCGGAAACTGCGCGATGACGCGCGCGCAGGCGCGCGCGACGAACGCGAGCGGTGTCAGCTTGATGCCGAGACCGCTGGCGCGGTCCTTGAGCGACACGCGCAACGCCTCGAGTTCCGTGATGTCCGCCTCGTCGTGCTGCGTGACATGCGGCAGATTGACCCAGCTCGCCTGCAGCCGCGCGCCCGAAATTTTCTGGATGCGGCCGAGCGGGCGCACCTCGACGGGTCCGAAGGCGGCGAAATCAACGTCCGGCACGCGCGGCAGCGCGGCTGCGCCGGAAGTCGCGGGTCCGGCCGACAGGGCGCGCTTGACGAAGGCCTTGACGTCATCCTGCGTGATCCGGCCCTTCACGCCGGAGCCCTTGACCCGCGCCAGGTCCACGCCGAGCTCGCGCGCGAGCTGTCGCACCGCGGGTCCGGCATGGGCGCGCGAGGAGCCCGCTTCGACTGCCGGCGTGTGCGCAGACTCTCGAGCATCGGCGGCCGCGACGCTCGCAGGCTGGGCAGACGGCGCTGCGGCAGACGACATAGGCGCAGTCGGGGCAGCCGGAGGGGCCGCGGCGCTGCTCTGTACGGTCGCCACGAGGTCTCCCGCATTGACGCGCGCGCCTTTGGCCACGTTGAGCGTCACGACCGTACCCGCCGCCGAAGATGGCACGTCCATGGTCGCTTTCTCGGTTTCGAGCGTCACCAGCGGCGACTCGAGCGCGATCGCATCGCCGGGCGCGACCAGCACTTCGATGACCTCGACATCTCGGAAATCGCCTAGATCGGGTACGCGGACCTCGAGCACGGTGCCCATCGTGCGCACAGCGGATTTTGGAGCGGGGGTCGTGGGCGCCGCTTGTGGTGGCGCCGCGCGCCCGGTGCGCGGGCCGGCCGCGGGAGCCGCGGCTTCCAGCACCACGATCGGATCGCCCTTCGAGACCCGGTCGCCCTTGTGCACGCGCAATTCGGAGACGCGACCGCCAGCAGTCGACGGCACGTCCATGGTCGCCTTGTCGGTCTCGAGCGTGATCAATGGGCCGTCGACCGCGATCTCGTCGCCGATTGCGACCAGCACGTCGATGACCTCGACGTCCTTGAAGTCACCCAGGTCCGGCACGCTGACGGTGATGCGCTTGGCCACAACCATGCTCAGGAGACTAGCGGGTCCGGCTTCGACGGGTCGATGCCGAATTTCTTCATCGCCGCGCTCACCTTGGCCACGTCGACCTTGCCGTCGTCCGCGAGCGCCTTGAGCGTGGCCACGACGATCCAGCGCCTGTCGACCTCGAAGAAGCCGCGCAGTGCCTCGCGCGAGTCGCTGCGGCCAAAGCCGTCGGTACCGAGCGTCACATAGCGGCCGGGCACCCACTGGCGGATCTGGTCGGCGACGATCTTCATGTAGTCGGTCGCGGCGATGAACGGACCATCGCGCCCGCCCAGGCATTCACGCACGTAGGGAAGCATGACCCTGGCGCCTGGGTTCAACATCCCGCGGCGCTCGATGGCGAGCGCCTCGCGCCGCAGCTCCGAAAAGCTCGTGACGCTGAATACGTCGGCCGGGATCCCGAACTCCGATTCCAGGATCTGCGCGGCGGCCAGTGCCTCGCGCAGGATCGTGCCCGAGCCCAG
>CAYZDW010000071.1:0-6513 GCA_964477175.1 uncultured Steroidobacteraceae bacterium
TTCGTCTCCGCGCATGATGCCGGCCCATTGCTCCGACGACATCGCCCCCGTACCGCTGTCGGTCAACAGGTCGATGATGACGTCGTCGGCGCGGACCAGGAACAGGTTGAACCCCGCCTCGCGGAGGACAGCCTCGCGCTGCTCTGGCGTCGTCATGCGGATCGGTTCGACCGATTTGATCCGAAACGGCTCGATGATCGTCTTCACGGCAGGTCCCTAATCGCGCAGGATCTTGTCACCTTCGACCGGCTCGAAGCGCGCCTGGAAGAACCGCAGGTGCTTGGGCTCATAGGTGAATTGCAGCCCGACAATTTTGGTCCGCTGCTGGTACAGCGCAATGACCGACTCGGCGGTCACGTCCATGTGCGCCTGAGTGTAAACCCGCCGTGGGATCGTCAGTCGCACCAGTTCCAGATGCGGAAAATGGTTCTTGCCGGTCTCTGGATCGCGCCCGGCCGATACGGCCCCGCGCTCCATGGCCCGCACACCGGAATCGACGTACAAGGCGGCGGCCAGCGCCTGCGCCGGAAACTGCTCGCGCGGGATGTGTGGCAGGAACTCGAGCGCGTTCAGGAAAATGCCGTGACCGCCGATCGGCCGCACGATCGGAACGCCTTCGCTTTCAATCATCGCGCCTAGGTATTGCACCTGGCCGATCCGCGCATGCATGTGGTCGAATTGCACCGACTCGCGGATGCCGATCGCCATGGCTTCCATGTCGCGCCCCGCCAACCCGCCGTAGGTATGCAGCCCTTCGTAGATGACGACCATGTTTCTGGCGGCGTCGGCCAGATCGTCGTCATTGACTGCAAGGAAGCCGCCGATGTTGACCAGGCAATCCTTCTTGCCGGACATCGTGCAGCCATCGGTGTAGGAGCAAAGCTCACGGAGAATCGCGGCAAGGGTCTTGTCGGCGTACTCCAGCTCGCGCTGCTTGATGAAGTAGCAGTTTTCCAAGGCGCGCGTCGCGTCCAGGAACACCTTGATCCCGTGCCGCCGGCACAAAATCGACACCTCGCGCGCGTTGGCCATGCTGAGCGGCTGACCACCGGCCATGTTCACCGTCGCGTGCAGGGAGAGGTAGGGAATCCGCGCCGGGCCGACGCGCTCGATGAGCCGGGCGAGCTTGTCCAGATCGACGTTGCCCTTGAAAGCGTACTCGGAACCCGGATCGTGGGCCTGATCGATGATGACGTCGACGAATTGCCCGCCAACCAATTCCTGGTGGACCCTGGTCGTCGTGAAGTACATGTTGCCCGGCACGAAATCGCCCGGTTTGATGCACAGCCGGCTCAGGATGTGCTCCGCGCCGCGGCCCTGGTGCGTGGGGATGACGTGCTTGTAGCCGTAGAACTCGCGCACGGCATTTTCAAGATGGTAGAAATTCGCCGAGCCGGCGTAGGACTCGTCGCCCTGCATCATGCCCGCCCACTGGCGGTCGCTCATGGCCGACGTGCCGGAATCCGTCAGCAGGTCGATGTAGACGTCTTCACTGCGCAACAGGAACGTGTTGTAGCCCGCATCGGCGATGGCCCGCTCGCGCTCCGCGCGGGTCGTCATCCGCAGGTGCTCGACCATCTTGATCTTGAACGGTTCGGCCCAGGATCGACGTTGCATTTCACCGGTTCCTCATGAGTTCGACTCTTGCTGATCGCTGCATCGCCGGCCTTGATCCAGATCAAAGCGGACCGCGATATGGTTCGATTGAATGCGACCATGGAGTTCGCATCCACCGTGTCCCGGCGGCTTTTGCGGCTGATCCCGCCACCCGCCCGGTTCGTGCAGCCGTTGCGGGCGCTGCCGCAATCACTGCTACAACGAGGCACCGGGCGATTGATCGACCTCGTGCTGGCCGGCCCGTTGGCCGCTGGCGCGCTCGACGATCTGGCCGGTCGCCGGCTCGGCGTCGAGGTGACCGACCTCGGGCTGCGCTGGGTGGTGGCGATCGGCGAGCGCCGCATCGAAGTGCTGGGGCCGGACACCGAGGCCGAATCCACCGTGCGAGGCAGCGTCACCGACCTGCTGCTGCTCGCCAGCCGGCTGGAGGACGCCGATACCCTGTTCTTTCAGCGCCGGCTGCAACTCACGGGCGACACCGAACTCGGCCTCGCTGTGCGCAACCTGCTCGACCAGCTGTCTTGGGAATCGATACCGCTCGGGCTGCGCATCGTGCTCAACCGCGGCGCGCAACTGGCGCGCGCCGCGCGCGCGGCCTACCGAGGCACGCACTGCATACCAGCCGTGCCGTGCCAGTAGCCGTTCTCCTCGCCGGCGCGGGCCGGAGGAACGCCGCTGTCGATCGCATCACGGAAGCGTGCGACCACGTCCGCCATGCCCTCGGACTGCGGATAGAGGCGCAGCAGGTCGATACCGGCGTCGCGCAGTTCGTCGAGTTCCGGGCCGAGGTCGCAACGGCCGGAGGTTTGCACCTGGATCCCGTTGATGGTCAGGAACGGAGTGCCTTCGCGTGAGGCGAGTGGCAGGCCGTCCGGGTATTCGAGGCAGCGGAACCCGCAGTCGTCCTTGGCGAGGTCGAGCGCACGCGCGGTGAAGCAGCGCGCGGAATAGGCGAGCGGCAGACGGCCCCAGACCGTGATCTCGAGTTCCGGCAGCGGCTCGCCGCTGGCGCGGAATTCCCCGATCAGCGCCCGGCCCTGCTCGACGCCGAGCACGAGCCGCTGCAGGCCGTCCTCGCGCAGCAGTCGCAGCGTGGCGTGGTTGTAGACGTTAAGCGTCGGCCCACCGATGAACGGCAGGCCGCGCTCGCGCAACAATTCCACGGCCGACATGTCGTTCGCCTCGACGCGAAACCGGCCGTTGTCCACGAGCCGCGTGAGCGACGCCAGTTCCGATTCCGCCTCGAGCAGCGCGAGCGTGGACAGCACGATCTCGCGGCCGCTGCCGGCCAGCTCCTCGGCGAGCGCGATCCAATCGCGGGTCCGCAGTTCGCGCCGCTTGCTGCACACGGTCTCGCCGAGATAAAACACATCCACCGGCCATGCGGCGGCGGCGCGGTAGAACGCGAGAACCTGCTCGCGCGGCCAGAAGTACTGCAAGGGTCCGAGGGTCAGGCGCATGTCGTGCCCTCAATGCCAGGAGCGGTGATACGGCCCGAGCGTGGTCTGGCGACCCTCGGCATGCCGCGCCAGTTCACGTTGCCAGGCTTCGTCCGGCGACCAGTCCTGCGGGTGGGCCTTCAGGCGGTCGATGGCCTGGCGCCAGATTTTCGTGACGGAGGCGACATACGCCTGGCCGCGTTGGCGGCCCTCGATCTTGAGTGCCACCACGCCGGCGGCCTGCAGGCGTGGCAGCAGTTCCAGGGTGTTCAAGCTGGTCGGTTCCTCGAGCGCGTGAAACGTCTCGCCACCCACGGCGTAACGGCCCTTGCACACTGTCGGGTAGCCCGCCGGCTCGTCCGGCGCGAAGCGATCGATCAGCCGCCCATTCAGGCTCGCGCGGCGCACGCCGCTCGGTTCCTCGTCCCAGCGCACGAACTTTGCCGGCGAGCAGACGCCGTGCCGATTGGGCGAGGCGCCGGTGACGTAACTCGAAAGCTGGCAGCGGCCCTCGACCATGATGCACAGGCTGCCGAACGCGAACACCTCGATGGGAACCACATCCTGCGCGCACAGGCGCTCGACCTGCTGGATCGACAGCACCCGCGGCAGCACGGCGCGCGCGATGCCGAAACGCTCGCGGTAGTAGCGCAGCGCGGCATGCGTCGTGGCGGAGCCCTGCACGGAGAGGTGGCGCGGCAACCCCGGATGGCGCCGCGCAGCGTAGTCGAGCATACCCATGTCGGCGCAGATCACGGCATCGACGCCGAGCGCTGCCGCGCGATCCACCGCCGCGTGCCAGGCGCCGATGTTTGCCGGGCCAGGATACGTGTTCAGCGCGACGTAGACCTTGCGGCGGCGGCCGTGGGCGTACGCGACGCCGCTTCTGAGGTCGGCTTCGGTGAAATTGAGGCCGGGAAAGGCGCGGGCATTGGTCTGGTCGCGGAAGCCGACGTAGACCGCGTCGGCGCCATGGTCGATGGCGGCTTTCAGGGCCGGCGGGCTGCCGGCGGGACAGACGAGGTGCATGCGATCTCCGTGAGTCAGGGTGGTGCGGGGCCGAAGATTTTCGGCCACAGGGCATCGACGCGCTTCTCGATCGCCGGGTCGAGCGCGATGGGGCGGCCCCACGCGCGCGTGGTCTCGCCCGGCCACTTGTTGGTCGCGTCGAGCCCGAGCTTCGATCCCAGGTTCGGCTCCGGGCTGGAGAAATCGAGGTAATCGATCGGCGTGTTCTCGATGAGCATGCTGTCGCGCGCCGGGTCTACCCGCGTCGACACGGCCCAGATCACTTGCGACCAGTCGCGCACGTCGATGTCGTCGTCGGTGACGATCACGAACTTGGTGTAGGTGAACTGGCGCAGGTGGGACCAGATGCCCATCATCACGCGGCGCGCGTGACCGGGGTACTGCTTGCGGATGCTGACCACGGCGATGCGGTAGGAGCAGGCTTCGGGCGGCAGGTGGAACTCCACGATCTCCGGGAACACCTTGCGCAGGATCGGCACGAAGAGTTCATTCAACGCCATCGCGAGTTCGGACGGCTCGTCGAACGGCGCGCGTCCCATGTAGCTGCCGTGGTAGATCGCCCCGCGGCGCAATGACATGCGCTCGATCGTGAACACGGGAAACTCCGCCTGCGCGTTGTAGTAGCCCGTGTGATCCCCGAACGGTCCTTCAAGCGCGGTATCGCCGGGGCGAATGAAGCCTTCGAACAGGATCTCGGCACCGGCCGGCGCGTCGAGTCCGGTGAGGGTGCTGTGCCAGACGCGGGTGCGCTCGCCGCGCAGCAGGCCGGCGAATTCGTACTCGGAAAGCGTGTCCGGCACGGGCGCCGCGGCCGCCAGCATTGTCGCCGGATCCGCGCCGATCGCGACGAGCACCGGGAAAGGCTGGTCGGGATGCGCCGCGCGCCAGCCAGCGTAATCCAGCGCGCCGCCGCGATGCGGCAACCAGCGCATGATCACGCGGTTCGGGCCGATGAGCTGCTGCCGGTAGATGGCCACATTCTGGCGCTTGTGGCGTACGCCGCGCGTGACCACCAGGCCGAAGGTGATCAGCGGCCCGGCATCCTCGGGCCAGCAGCGCTGGATGGGCAGCCGGCCGAGATCGATGTCCCCGCCCGAGACCACTTCATCGCAGAACGCCGCCTCGGCGGCGCGGCGTGGCGCAACATGCGCCAGTTGCGCGAACTCCGGCCACGCGTTCAGGGCCTCGCGCAGGCTGCCCGGCCAGCGCGGCTCCCTGAGGGATGCCAGCAGTTCGCCGAGTTCGCGCAACGAGGAGAGCGGCCGGCCGGCGAGTGCCGCCTCGATGCGTCCGCGGTCGCCGAATAAATTGCCGAGCAGCGCGTGTGCCGATCCCCGCGGGTGCTCGAACAGCAACGCGGGACCTCGGGCGCGCTGCGTGCGCAGACAGAAGGCCGTGCTCTCCAGCTCCGGATCGACGGGCTCCGCGACCCGCCGCAGCCGGCCGGTCGTCTCGAGTCGATCCAGAAATCCCCGCAGGTCGTGGAAAGCCATGGCCCATCTGCCGCCCGTGATCGGCGGCATGCTGCCGATCAGGCGCCGTTGACGCTCTGACTTGAGTCAATTGGCGTCAGCGCGCCAGCACGAACTCGGCGCTGCAGTACGGGCATTTGGCCCAGCCGGTCTGCTCGATGGGCAGATAGACGCGCGGGTGGCTGTTCCACAAGGACATCGACGGCATCGGGCAGGACAGGGGCAAGTCGGCGAGCGTCACCTCGTAACGATTCTGGGCATTCGGCAGCACCGATTCGCGCTCGCCTGACTGGGTGCCGGACACGGTATGGATTCCTTGCGTCGCCTGCCGGGATTATACCGGCGCCGGGTCGGCGCCCGCGACCATCACCTGCTCCCAGACCGCTGCGACCTGCATGCGAGTCTCGGCGAACGGTCCCTGCTCGACGATCGGCGCATGCTGTTCGAGTGCAAGGTGATGCGCTGCCTCCCGGTAGCGGCGATACGCGTCGACCAGGCAATCGATCGTGCGGTGATCTACGAGCGCGGCCGATCCGACCGACTCCAGGTGGCGAATCGTGTCCGCGAACTCGCAGAGCGGCGGGTGCTCGCGGGTCCATCGCAGCACCCAGTACTGCGCGATAAACTCGATGTCGGCGATGCCGCCGCGATCCTGTTTGAGGTCGAACAAGCCCTCGCCGGCTCTGGCGAGTTCCGTGCGCATGCGCTCGCGCATGGCAACGATGTCTTCGCGCAAGGTCTCGCGCCTCACCGCGTGCATCAGCACCTCGCGCCGGATGCGCGCGAACTCGGCGCCGAGACGCGTGTCCCCGGCAACCCAGCGCGAGTGCAGCAGGGCCTGGTGTTCCCAGGTCCAGGCTTCGTGGCGCTGGTAATCCTCGAAGGCGCGGATCTGCGTGAACGCAAGGCCGCCCTTGCCGCTGGGCCGAAGCCGCACGTCCACTTCGTACAGCCGG
>CAYZDW010000072.1:0-5325 GCA_964477175.1 uncultured Steroidobacteraceae bacterium
ATCGCCCGCAAGCTCGTCGACGAGTACCGCATCGGCCGCGTGATCGCGAGGCCCTTCATCGGCAGGACGGCGGGCGACTTTCAGCGAACCGGCAACCGCCACGACTACGCCGTTCCACCGCCCGCGGCGACCGTACTCGACAAGCTCGTTGCGAGCGGCGGTGATGTAATCGGCATCGGCAAGATCCCGGACATATTCGCCCATCGCGGAATCAGTCGTGAAGTCCGGGCGCACGGCAACGAAGCGCTGTTTGACGCTACCCTCGAGGCGCTCGCCGCCGCGCCGGACCGCTCGATCGTGTTCAGCAATTTCGTCGACTTCGACATGCTCTACGGTCACCGGCGCGACACCGAGGGGTACGCACGCGCCTTGGAGCAATTCGACGCCCGCCTGCCCACACTGCTCGCGCAGCTGCGCGCTGACGACATCGTCATCATGTCCGCGGACCATGGCTGTGATCCCACGTGGCCGGGCAGCGATCACACGCGCGAGCACGTCCCCGTGCTGGTCTACGGCCGCGGCGTCGCTGCCCGATCTCTTGGAAGGCGTTCGACCTTCGCTGATATCGGCCAAAGTCTGGCCGGATTCCTCGACCTTCCCGCGATGGATTTTGGCACCAGCTTTCTGACCTGATTCACTCTTGTGTACAATTACCTGTTCACCGGCCAGCCCACCGGTAATCTATGCCTGCCAAGCACATCGACGCCCAACGCGGTGATTTCGCGGCAACAGTCCTGATGCCCGGCGATCCGTTGCGTGCGCAATACATCGCAGACACCTACTTGACCAATGCGCGGCGAGTCAATGAAGTCCGAAACGTGTGGGGGTTCACCGGCGAATACCGTGGAAGGCCGCTGTCGGTCATGGCCCATGGCATGGGGATTCCCTCGGCGTCGATCTATTGCCAGGAGCTGATCACGGAATTCGCCGTCAAGCGCATCATTCGCGTCGGCAGTTGCGGCACCGTGCATCCATCCGTGAAGCTGCGCGATCTCGTCATCGCGATGGGCGCATCGACCGATTCCGGCGTCAATCGCATGCGCTTTCGCGGGCATGACCTCGCTGCTCTCGCCAGTTTCAAACTGTTGCGCAACGCCGTGACGATCGCAGAGGAGAGAAAACTCAAGTTTCACGTTGGCAACGTGTTCTCGGGCGATCTCTTCTATACCCCCGAACCCGAGATGTTCGATGTCATGAGGAAATACAATATTCTCGGAATGGAGATGGAAGCTGCTGGCATCTACACCCTCGCCGCGGAGCTCGGCGCCGAAGCGCTGGCGATCTGCACCGTGAGCGACGATATCCGCGCCGGCACGGAACTCACGTTCGCTGAGCGGCAGTCGAGCTTCGACGACATGATCCGGCTCGCCCTCGATACCGCGCTTATCGACACGTGACCCACGGACACGGCATCCAGCGATGAGCGTAGTCGCCAGTTCCCTGCCGCCCCTGTTGCCCGCGCTCGACCGCGTGCCGCGTGTCGACGAGGTCGGCGTGGAAGAGCGTGTCGCCCGGTTTTGCAGCCGCAGCATCAAGAAGGAGTCGAAAGTACAGGCGCTGAAGCTCGCGCTCAGCATGATCGATCTCACCACGCTCGAGGGGCAGGATACGCACGGCAAGGTTACGCAACTGTGCCAGAAGGCGATTCATGTGCACGACACGCTGCCCGGGCTGCCACACGTCGCAGCGGTGTGTGTGTACCCGACGATGGTCGCCGTGGCGCGCCAGGCGCTGCGCGGTCACGACATCAAGGTGGCATCCGTCGCGACCGCATTCCCGAGCGGCATGGCGCCTCTTGGTGTCAAGCTGGAGGAGACCCGGCTCGCGGTGCAGGAAGGTGCCGACGAAGTCGACATGGTGATCTCACGCGGCGCATTCCTCGAGGGGGAGTATGGGCGCGTCTTTGACGAGATCATTGCCATCAAGGAAGCCTGCGGGCAAGCGCACCTCAAGGTGATCCTCGAAACCGGCGAGCTCGGCACGCTCGACCGTGTCCGTCGTGCGAGTACCCTCGCCATGCATGCCGGCGCCGATTTCATCAAGACCTCGACCGGCAAGATTCAGCCAGCCGCGACGCTGCCGGTTACGCTCGTGATGCTGCAAGCGATTCGCGACTACTATCATGCGACCGGGCGTCGCGTCGGCATGAAGCCGGCGGGCGGCATTTCCAAGGCCAAGCAAGCGATCCAATACCTCGTCATGCTGCGTGAAACGCTGGGTGAAGGCTGGCTCACGCCAGAGTGGTTCCGGTTTGGCGCCAGCAGCCTGGTCAATGACATCCTGATGCAGCTCGAGAAGCAGAGCACCGGCGTCTATCAGTCGGCTGACTACTTCTCAAGGGACCGAACATGGCCCGCCCCGAATCAAAACTCCGATTCGACACCGACTGGAAGTACTCGGCAGCGCCGGAAGGCACGGATCACATTCGCATCGATTCGCAGTACGAGCTATTCATCGGCGGCAAGTTCGTCGCCCCGTGCGCGCGGCAGTATTTTGAAACCATCAACCCGGCCAGTGAGAAGGTACTGGCGCGAGTCGCCCGCGCCGACCGCAAGGACGTCGATCGGGCCGTCGCGGCCGCGCGCCGGGCCTATGAGCGCACTTGGTCAAAACTCAAGCCGGCTGAACGCGGCAAGTATCTCTACCGTATCGCGCGGATGCTTCAGGAGCGCGCCCGCGAGTTCGCGGCCATCGAGTCGCTCGACGGTGGCAAGCCGATTCGCGAGTCGCGCGACGTCGACGTGCCGCTGGCCGCGGCGCACTTCTTCTACTACGCCGGCTGGGCGGACAAGCTCGAGTACGCGTTTCCCGGCAGGCAGGCCTCGCCGCTCGGCGTGGCCGGCCAGATTATTCCCTGGAACTTCCCGCTGTTGATGGCCGCGTGGAAGATCGCGCCGGCGCTCGCGTGCGGGAACACGGTCATCCTCAAGCCGGCGGAAACGACGCCGCTGACCGCATTGAAGCTCGCCGAGCTGATGCGCGATGTGGATCTCCCGCCCGGCGTGGTCAACATCGTGACCGGCGCCGGCGATACCGGCGCGGCGATCGTCGAACACCCGGACGTCGACAAAATCGCGTTCACTGGCTCGACCGAAGTCGGCAGGCAGATCTTGCGGCGGATTGCCGGCAGCGGCAAGCACTACACGCTCGAGCTCGGCGGCAAAGCGGCGAATATTGTTTTCGCCGATGCCGCCATTGACCAGGCCGTGGAGGGCATCGTCAACGGCATCTTCTTCAACCAGGGCCACGTCTGCTGCGCCGGCTCCCGCCTGCTCGTGCAGGAATCGGTGGCGGACGAAGTGATCGCCAAGCTCAAGGAACGCATGGAGACGCTCATTGTCGGCGACCCGCTCGACAAGAACACCGACATTGGCGCCATCAACTCCGCCGCGCAGCTCGAAAAGATCGAGCAGTACCTCCGGATCGGCCAGGCCGGGGGCGGCGAGATGTATCAGAGCTCGTGTTCTCTCCCCGAGGCCGGCTACTGGTGTCGGCCAACCCTGTTCAGTGGCATGGCGCAATCCAACCGCGTCGTGCAGGAAGAGATCTTTGGGCCGGTGCTCACGATCCAGACCTTCCGTAGCTTTGAGGAGGCGCTCGACAAAGCCAACAACACGCCGTATGGCCTGTCCGGCGGTGTGTGGACCGACAAGGGCGCGAAGATATTCAGGATGACGCGCGCGCTGCGCGCCGGCGTCATCTGGGCGAACACGTTCAACAAGTTCGATCCCAGCGCGCCGTTCGGTGGCTACAAAGAGAGCGGCATGGGGCGGGAAGGCGGCTTGCACGGTCTCGGCGCCTACGTGGAGCTGCGCTGATGGCGCGCGGGACGAAGTCGCCCAGCTCGAGTTCCCGCTCCCGCTTGCGCGAGAGGGCTGGCGTGAAGGCGCATGCGCGCGTGCCCGTGGCCAAGACGTACAAGCTCTACATCGACGGCAAGTTTCCGCGCAGTGAGTCGGGACGCTACTACTCACTGCAGCGTGGTGACACCAAGCTGCTTGCCAATGTTTGTCGCGGCAGCCGCAAGGACTTTCGGGATGCCGTGGTCGCAGCGCGCAATGCCTGCGGCGTGTGGTCTCGGACCAGTGCTTATCTGCGGGGTCAGATCCTGTATCGCGCGGCGGAGATGCTCGAGGGTCGTGCCGCGCAGTTCGCCGCCGAGTTGGTGCTGCAAGGCGTCGCGAGACGCCGGGCCGAGGCCGAGGTGGCGGCGGCGATCGACCGGCTTGTCTATTACGCGGGCTGGGCGGACAAGTACCAGCAGGTGTTCAGCACGGTGAATCCGGTGAGCACGTCGCATTTCAACTTCTCGGTGCTCGAGCCGACGGGTGTCGTGGCGATCATTGCGCCGGAAACGAGCGGCCTGCTTGGGCTCGTGTCGAATGTCGCACCTGCGGTCGCGGGCGGCAACACGTGCATCGTGCTCGCCTCGCAGTCTCTGCCGCTATGCGCGATCAGCTTCGCTGAAGTGCTGCATGCATCGGATTTCCCCGCGGGCGTGATTAACGTACTCACCGGACTCAAAGAGGAACTGATCGAGCCGTTCGCTTCGCATATGGACGTCAACGCGGTCGTCTACGGCGACGCGGACGCTCAAGCCGCCCGCAAGATCCAGGAATTGGCGGCCGACAACATCAAACGGGTCATTCTGCGCAGTGGCGTCGACTGGAACTCTGCGGCAACTCAGAGCCCGTACTCCATCAGCGATACTCAGGAAACGAAGACCACCTGGCATCCGATCGGAAGCTGACCCTCACCAGCTCGTTTGTCATTCCGGCGGCGGGTTGCCCGCTCACCGGATCCAGCGCGTGCGTCGTGAGGGAACCCATAGCCGTCCCGTCCTAGGTTTTCAGGACATCAAGAATGGATTGAAGCTCCGTCTTGCCGGCCTCGATCTCATCGAGCGTGAGCCCGACGAGCTCGTGCGGAAAGACGATCCACTTGTCGGTCTCGTGTATGTAGTAGTCCGGCACGAACTGGGTCTGATTGTTGCCCGGCTTGTACCACGGCGTTGCGATCCTGACCTTGCCCGGTATGTTGAGCCGCATCTTGCTCGACAACTCCTTGAGGAGCGCCTCGATGCTGTGACCGGAATCGAACACGTCGTCCACGACGAGCAGCGAGTCGCCCGCATTGGCCTCGTCAATAATGTAGTGCAGGCCATGGACGCGAATGGTCCTGGCACGCTGCCCGATGCCGGTGTACGCGGAGGTTCGCACCGCGATATGGTCGGTTTCGACGCCGACGAACTCGAAGTACTCCTGGATGGCGATGCCGACCGGAGTGCCCCCGCGCCAGATGCCGACGATGAAGTCCGGAACGAAG
>CAYZDW010000073.1:0-10458 GCA_964477175.1 uncultured Steroidobacteraceae bacterium
GGGCCGGTGCAGCGGCGGATCGAGCCCTTCCGCGGTGAACCAGAAGCCGCCGTGCTCGCGGTCCGTGAACTTCGCGAGCAGCGCATCGGCAAGCTCCCGCGCGAAAACCAGATCCTCGCTGCGCCAGCGCGCCTGCAGCAATTCGAGCAGGCCGTCGAGCAGGAAGGCGTAGTCATCGAGATAGGCCGGAAAGCGCGCGCGGCCGTCCTTCCAGGTTGCCAGCAGCTCGCCATCGCGCCAGCAGTTCCGGCGCAGGAAATCGACGGCGCGCGTGGCCGCCTCAATATGACTTGCCTCGCCAAGCAAGCGCCCGCTGATCGCGAGGCCCCGGATCATCAGGCCATTCCAGCCGGCCAGCACCTTGTCGTCGCGACCGGGCCGCACGCGTCGCTCACGCGCCTTGAGGAGCCTGGCGCGGCCGGAGTCCAGCAGAATCGTGGCCTGCGCCGGCTCGATCCCGAGTTCCTGTGCGATCTGCTCGATCGCTACGAAACAGTGCAGATGCCAGCTGCCCTCGAAGTTGGGCTCGCGATCGAGTCCGTAGCGGCGCGCGAGAACGCGGTATTCGTCAGCCACAAGAAGCGCCTCGACCTCGGCGCGGTTCCAGGCGTAGAAGCGTCCCTCGTGGCCCTCGGAATCGGCGTCCAGCGTCGAATAGAACCCGCCATCGGGTGATTGCATCTCGCGCAACACCCAGCCGGCAGTCTCGACGGCGATGCGGCGAAAGAAATCGTCGCCGGTCGCGACGGCCGCCTGCGCACAGAGCGCGAGCAGCGGGCCGTTGTCGTAGAGCATCTTCTCGAAGTGCGGGATCATCCAGTACGGATCGACGGAGTAACGGCTGAATCCGCCGCCAAGCTGGTCATAGAGGCCGCCCTCGGCCATGCGCTTCAAGGTCAGTGTCGCCATGTACAGGGACTTCAGGTCGGGCTCCGGGCTCGCTGCCGTCGCCTGCCAGTCCCGCATGAGCCGCTCGATGCTGGCCGGATGCGGAAACTTCGGCGCGCCACCAAAGCCGCCATGACGATCGTCAAAACTGGCCTCCAGCTCGCGGCGCGCGGCATCGAGGGGCGCGCGGGTCAGCGTCTGTTCCAGATCGGCCGACGGCGGCACGAGTTCTGCAAACACGCCGCGTAGCGCGGCGTTCTGCGAGCGCACGCTGTCGCGGCTCTCGCGATAGAAACCGGCCACGCGCTCCAGTAGTTCGGTGAATGCCGGCATCCCGTAGCGCGACTCCTTCGGGAAATAGGTGCCGCCGAAGAACGGCGTCAGGTCGTCGGGCGACAGGATCATCGTCAGCGGCCAACCGCCGCCGCGTTGCGCGAGCACCTGGTGGGCGATCTGGTAGACCTTGTCGAGGTCGGGCCTTTCCTCGCGGTCGACCTTGACGTTGACGAATAGCCGGTTCATGACCGCGGCGGTCGCCTCGTCCTCGAAAGACTCGTGGGCCATGACATGGCACCAGTGGCAGGCGGAATAGCCGATGGATAGCAGGATCGGCCGATCCAGCTCTTTCGCCTTTGCGGTGGCCTCCGCACCCCATGGATACCAGTCCACCGGATTGGCCGCGTGCTGAAGGAGGTAGGGACTGGTCTCCCCTGCGAGCCGGTTGCGCGGCGTCTGCATGTCGGTGCGGCCGTGGTCAGGTAGAATTCCGGCCACTATAGCCACGGCGCCGCGATCCCGCGAATGTCGAGCATCCCCGAATCCACCGCAGTCGCAAGCGGCGACTTGCGACCGCTCATGCTGAAGCCGCAGGAAGAACGACGTCTTCAGGCCGGGCACCTGTGGATCTTCTCGAACGAGGTCAACGTGGCTGCCACGCCGCTGACCGGCTTCAAGCCGGGCGAGCACGTGCAGGTGCTCTCCAGCCACGACCGCTTCCTGGGCTATGCCTACGTCAATCCGCGTACTTTGATCAGTGCACGGCTGCTGGGCCGCGATCCGGCTTATCCGCCGGGCAAGTCACTGCTGGTGCACCGGTTCAAGGTGGCGCTGGCGCTCCGCGAGCGGTTGTACGCGGTGCCTTTTTACCGGCTCGCGTTCGGCGATGCGGACCTGCTGCCGGGCCTCGTCGTCGATCGCTATGACAGCGTGCTGGTCGCACAGGTCGGCACGGCGGGCATGGAGGCAATGAAGGACGAGATACTCGAGGCGCTCGTCAAGGTTGTCGATCCGCAGGCTGTGCTGTGGAAGAACGACTCGGCCATTCGTGAGCTGGAAGGCCTCGAGCGCTACGTGGAAACGGCGCTGGGCGTGGTTCCGGACATGGTCGAGGTGCCTGAAGGCGGCGTCGTGTTCCGCGTGCCGCTCGCAGCCGGCCAGAAGACCGGCTGGTACTTCGACCAGGCCGCGAATCGCGCGCTGTTTTCGCGCCATGCCAGCGGTGCACGTGTGCTGGATGTCTTCAGCTATGCAGGCAGCTTCGGTCTGCAGGCCGCGCGTGCCGGCGCGGCCGAAGTCACCTGCATCGACTCCTCCGCGTCCGCGCTCGAAGCCGCAGCCGAGACCGGCGCCGCAAACGGCCTCGAAGCGGAACTGCTGAAAGGCGACGGTTTCGACATGCTGGAAGCGCTGCATGCCGATCGCCGCAAGTTCGATCTCGTCGTCGTCGATCCGCCAGCCTTCATCAAGCGGCGCAAGGATCACCCAAAGGGCCTGGCTGCCTATCGCAGGCTCAACCAGCTCGCGATGCAGCTGCTGGATCGCGACGGGCTCCTGTTGTCCTGTTCCTGTTCCTATCACCTGGGACCCGGCGAGCTGACCGACGCGGTGCAGCGCGCGGCGCGCCACCTGGGGCGCTTCGCCCAGCTCATCGCGGTGGGAGCGCAGGCGCCGGATCATCCGGTGCACCCGGCCATCGACGAGACCCGTTACCTTCGGGCCTTCCTGTTCCGGGTGGTCGATACATGTTGAGTTATCCGGAGATCGATCCCGTCGCGCTGCAGCTCGGTCCGGTCAGGATCCACTGGTATGGACTCATGTATGTGGTCGGCTTCGTCGCGGGCTGGTGGCTGGCGCGGCGGCGCGCCGCTGCGCCTAGCTCGACCTGGAAACCGGTGGATGTGGACGACCTGATCTTCTTCGCGGCGATCGGCGTCATCACGGGCGGCCGGCTCGGCTGGATCCTCGTCTACGGCTTCGAGGGGCTGCTGGCCGATCCGCTGTCGATCATCCGCGTGTGGGAAGGCGGTATGTCATTTCACGGCGGACTCGCGGGCGTCATGATCGCGGTCGCCTGGTTCGCGCGCCGGCGCGGCCGCAAGGTTGCCGACGTGTTCGATTTCACGGCGCCGCTGCCCGCGCTCGGCCTTTTTGCGGGGCGCATCGGCAACTTCATCAACGGCGAGCTTTGGGGCAAGCCGACCGACGTGCCCTGGGGTTTTCTCGTCAACGACGAGGTGCTCCATCCCTCGCAGCTCTACGAGGCAGCGCTCGAGGGACTCGCGCTGTTCGCGCTCGTCTGGTGGTTCACGTCGAAGCCGCGCGCGCGTCTCGCGCCCTCCGGCCTGTTCCTGGTCGCCTATGCCACATTTCGCATCTTCGTCGAGTTCCTGCGGCTGCCCGATGCCCATATCGGCTACCTCGCATTCGGATGGCTGACGATGGGCCAGCTGCTGTCGGTGCCGGTGCTGATCGCGGGCCTCGCGATGCTGGCATGGGCCCGCCGACGCGGCGAGCCCTCAGGGAACTACGCCTGAAATGCGTCCCTACCTCGAATTGATGCGCCTGGTGCGCGAGCATGGAGCCCGCAAGACGGACCGCACCGGCACCGGCACGCTCTCGGTATTCGGTCACCAGTTGCGATTCGACCTCGGCGCCGGATTCCCGCTGGTCACGACCAAGCGCGTGCACCTCAAGTCCTTCATCGTCGAATTGCTGTGGTTCCTGCGCGGCGAGACCAATGTGCGCTGGCTTCGAGAGCAGGGGGTGACAATCTGGGACGAATGGGCCGACGAGCAGGGCGAACTCGGGCCGGTGTACGGCCGGCAATGGCGCGCCTGGCCGACGGCGGACGGTCGCTCGGTCGACCAGATCGCGCGCGTCCTGGAACAGCTGCGCAGCGATCCGGATTCGAGGCGCATCATCGTGAACGCCTGGAACGTCGGTGAACTGCACAGGATGGCGCTCGCGCCCTGTCACGCGATGTTCCAGTTCTACGTCGCGAACGGACGTCTGTCCTGCCAGGTGTATCAAAGGAGCGCCGATGTCTTCCTCGGCCTGCCATTCAACATCGCCTCCTATGCGCTCCTGACCCACATACTCGCCCAGCAGGCGGACCTCGGCGTGGGCGAGTTGGTGTGGACCGGCGGCGATTGTCACCTGTACCTGAATCACGTGGACCAGGCCGATCAGCAGCTCGCACGCGAGCCGCTGCCGTTGCCGAAGCTCGCCTTGCGCCGCCGGCCGCCCGACGTCGCGGGCTATGAATTCGAAGATTTCCAGATCGTCGGCTACGAGCACCACCCGGCGATCCGCGCGCCCGTCGCGATCTGATGCATTCAACGGTTGCGATCGTCGCAATGGCCGACAACGGCGTGATCGGCCGCGGCAATGCGCTGTCCTGGCGGCTACCCGACGATCTCAAGCGCTTCAAGGCGCTGACCATTGGGCACACAGTGCTGATGGGCCGGCGCACCTTCGAGTCGCTTGTCCGCCCGCTGCCCGATCGCCGCAATCTCGTGCTGACCCGCGATCGGCAGTGGAGCGCGCCCGGCTGCCAGGCCGTGCACACGCCCGAGGAGGCGCTTGAAAGCGTCGGGGAATCCGGGCAGCTGTTCGTGATAGGCGGAGCGCTGGTCTATCTCGCCTGCTGGCCGGTCGTGCACCGGATCGAGCTGACCGAAGTGCATGCCGCGATCGAGGGCGATACGCGTCTTGAAGGCTTCGATCGCAGCGCGTGGACGGAGACCTTCCGCGAGGACCATGCCGCCGACCCGCGGCATGCACAGGCCTTCAGTTTCGTGACTTTGCTGCGGCGCTGAGCAGTTCACCGATCAGCGCCACGGCCCGCCAGCAGTCCTCGAAGGAATTGTAGAGCGGCGCGGGCGCGAGACGGATCACGTCGGGTTCGCGCCAGTCGCAGATCAGGCCGCGCGCGATCATCGCGTCGAACAGCGCCCTGCCGCTGCCGCGCGTGTCGCGCAGGCGGACCGAAAGCTGTGCGCCGCGCCAGCGCGGGTCGCGCGGTGTCAGGATCTCGATGAGCTCGCCGAGGCGCGCATCGAGCAGCCGCTCGAGCCAGCCGGTCAGTTCGCGTGACCTGGCGCAGAGCGCGGGAAAGCCCGCGGCTGCGAATTGCGCGAGTGCCGCCTTCAGGGGAACCATGCCGAGCAGGGGCGTATTGCTCACCTGCCAGCCGGCGGCGCCCGGGCTCGGGCGGAATTCCGGGCCGAATTCGAAGCGGTTCGCAAGGTCGTTGCCCCACCACCCTGCGAGCCGCGGCAGGCCGGTGTCGAAATGCCGCTCGTGGACGAATGCGCCCGCCGTCGCACCCGGGCCGCCGTTCAAGTACTTGTAGGAGCACCAGACCGCGAAGTCGGCGCCCCAGTCGTGTAGCGCCAGAGACACGTTGCCGATCGCATGCGCGAGATCGAAGCCGATGCGCGCGCCCGCGGCATGGGCGGATTTCGCGAGCGCGCCAAGGTCCAGGAGCTGTCCGGTCAGGTACTGGATGCCGGGTAACAGCACCAGCGCGAGCCGCGATCCCTGCCGCTCGATTTCGGCGACCAGGTCTTCATGCCGCAGCAACGGCTCGCCGGGGCGCGGCGCGACCTGGATGAGCGACTCGGCGGGATCGCGGCCATGCCAGGCGAGCTGCGACACGACGGCGTAGCGGTCCGAGGGAAACGCGCCGCGCTCGATGAGGATCACGTGGCGCTCACGCGTCGGCCGGTAAAAGCTCGCCATCAGAAGATGCAGGTTGAGAGTCAGCGAATTCATCGCGACGACTTCGGCGGTGCGGGCGCCCGCGAGCGCCGCGAGCGTCGGAGCGAGCCGCTCGTGCAGATTCAGCCAGTCGGCGCCGGCGTCGTGATAGCCGAGCACACCGAGACGCTGCCAGTCAGCCATGAATTTCGCGACCTCGGCGGTCGCGCGCTGCGGCTGCAGGCCAAGCGAGTTGCCGCAGAGATAGAGCGCCGGGCCACCCTGCGCCGCGAACGGAAAATGAAACTCGCCGCGCCAGCGCGCGAGCGGATCGGCCGCATCGCGCGCGCGCGCCGCATCCAGCGATAGTTCGTCGCTCACTCGAAATGCACCGGGTAAAGCAACGGACGGCTGGGTGCGGCATCCGCCAGGAAAGCCGGGATCTGCAGGTCGAGGAGGTACCAGCCGTCGTGGATCGTCGGCGCGACCCAGGCGAGCTCGGTGATGCTGGCCTGCGGACGCCTCGCGTCGCGCGCGTGCCGACCGCCGGCCGGCAGGCCGAAGAACAGCCGATGCGCGGTCAGCCGGCCGTGGTCGTCCGCGCGGTCCGCCGAGGGCAGGTCCAGCACGAGGTGCTCGATGCCGCGTTCGACCAGCCAGGCGGCGGCCTGGCGCGACAGATATGCGGCGGGAGCGCCGCCTCGATACGCGTGGGTCAGCCGGCCAGCATTGTTCGGCAGCGTGCGCAATATCAGGGCGCGCGGCGCCGGGCCCGGATGCCCGGCAACCGCCGCGTCCAGTGCCCCGGCGGTGATCAGCAGGTCGGATGCCTCGGGAGGCGGATCGCTGTCTTCATTCGTGGAACCGGCCGGAACCGGGTGCAGGGAGACCAGGAGCGCAAGCAGGATCCCACCGCGGACCCGGTCGCTGACCGCAACCCGGTCATCGGTGACATGGCCGACGCATTCCGTGTGGGTGCCGTTGCAGTGCGGCGTCAACGTCAACTGCTCGCAGTTGCAGCTTCCCCCGGCGCGCGTATCGCCGACGAATCCGGAGGCGCGAAACGGCCGCGCCGTCGCCGGCGGGGCATCATAAAAAGACGGCTGCGGGCCGTTGAAATCGAGCGGGATGGCGATCGAGAGGGGTTGCGCGAAGTCGGCGTTCAGCCGGTGGCCCTCCACCTCGAATCGCATGATCGTCATCGTGCCATTATAGACACCCCCGGGAACCCGGCCGGCGCATGCCGGTCTGATACCCGGGACTGTTTGAGAGGTGCGTTCTGCATGTCGTGGCGCGTCGGATGCGTGGCTTGGGCCTTGCTGGCGGCTATGCCGGTAGCAGCCGACGAACCGGATTCGGACGAGGTGGCCGCAACCTGGAAGCGGCACGAGATCGATCTCGTCTACATGGGTTTCACTACTTACTATTCCTGCGGGGGCCTCAAGAGCAAGGTCAAACTGCTGCTGAAGCACATCGGCGTGCGGCCGGACATCAAGATCGTCGAGCGCGGCTGCGAGTACGGCTTCCAGCATGTCGCCGACTTTCCGCACCTGAAAATCACGTTCTATGCGCCGGTGGTTCCGGAGCCCGGGAGCCGCGATGTCGGCGAGCCGGTGCTCGGTGTCTGGAAAACCGTTTCGATCAAGCGCAATCAGCCGCGCGGGCTCGAATGGGGCGACTGCGAGCTGGTCGAACAGTTCCGCGACCGCGTATTGTCCAAGCTGACGATGCGAAACGTCACCGGCGACGTCAACTGCATCCCGCATCAGCTGATCGGCAACCGCATCGACCTCAATTTCCAGGTGCTCGCGGGCGTGCCGACGGCGGACACCGCGCAGATCCAGAGCCCCTGATCAGGCTTTCGGGCGCCGGCTGCCGCGACAGGGCAGCATGATCGGCTCTTCTTCGCGATCGAGCCGCAGCGCGCACAGCGCGCCCCCCCAGACACAGCCCGCATCCAGGCAACGCAGGCCGGGTTCGGCGAGATAGCCGAGCGCCGACCAGTGGCCGAAAAGGATGCGGTCGCCGCGCGTCTCCCGGGCGGGATGCCGGAACCAGGGCAGCGCTCCGGGCGGCGCCTCTCCGACCGCTCCCTTGAGGCGCAGCAACAGGCGGCCGTCGGCATCCACGTAACGCAGTCGCGTCAGGCAGTTCACGGCGAACCGCAACCGGTCGGATCCCGAAAGCGCGGGCGACCAGCGTTCCGGCTGGTCTCCATACATCTCCGCCAGCAGTTCGGCCGGCCTCGCGCGCAGGGCTTCCTCGACCTCGCGCGCGCAGCTCTCTGCCTGCGCCAGCGTCCACTGCGGCGGCAGCCCCGCATGGACCAGCGTCCAGCCGAGCGCGTCGTCGCGGTGCAGCAGCGGCCTCCCCGCGAGCCACGCTAGCAGTTCGCCGGCGTCCGATGCATCGAGCACGGCCTGAAGTTCCGGTTCGCGACGGCGCACCGATTGCGGGGCCCAGGCCATGGCCAGCAGGTGCAAGTCGTGGTTGCCGAGCACGACGGTCGCGGACTCGCGGAGCGAGAAGACCGTCCGCAGCACTTCGAGCGAAGCCGGACCGCGATTGACGAGGTCGCCGGTCAGCCACAGGCGATCGCGCGCCGGGTCGAAGCGCAGCCGCTCGAGCAGGGCCAGGAATTCCGCGTGACAGCCTTGCAGATCCCCGATGGCGTACAGGGCCATCGCCGGAAACCTCAGTGGATCGTCCCCGGCATCGCGAGCGTGAAAGGCGCAATGGGCGCGTCGAAGCGCACGCCGTCGTCGGCCAGCATCTGGTAGCTGCCATGCATCGCACCGACCGGCGTCTCGAGGACCGTGCCGCTGGTGTAACGGAATCCCTGGCCCGGCTTCAGGTGTGGCTGTTCACCGACGACGCCTTCGCCGCGCACTTCCTGCACCTTGCCATTCGCGTCGGTGATGACCCAGTGTCGCGTCAGCAGGCGTGCCGGCACCTCGCCGCGGTTGCGGATGGTGATCGTGTAGGCGAACACATAGCGCTGCTCCTCGGGGTCCGACTGATCCTCGAGGTACCGAGTATCCACGTCCACAGTAATCATGTGTTGAGCCTCTTCGCCCATGCCGAGCTTCCCTAGCGCAGTCGCACCGCCAGCACGTCGCAGGGCGCGGCGTGCAGCACGGTGTCCTCGGTGAAATTGACCAGGATCGACGGGCCGCGGCGCGCGCGGCTGCCGAGCACGATCAGGTCCACCTGCTGATCCTGGGCCGCGCGCATGATTTCCGCCTTGATGTTGCCGGCTGCGACGTCGCGTCTGGCCGACCCGACTCCCAGGCGCTGCGCCAGTTCCGCAAGCCGCTGCTTCGCGCGCTGCACCAGTTCCTCCTCGATCTGCATGGCCGGCAGCAGGGTCTCGCCCATGGGCTCCACCGGGACGTATTCGACGACATTCAGCAGTGAAAGCTCGGCGTCGCAGGCGGCGGCGATATCCCGCGCCCTCGCGCCGATCTGCTCGCTGTACTCGTTGAGATCGACGACCAGCAGGATCCTGCGGTAAATGCTCATGACCCCGTCATTATAGGCTGTCGGCGTCGGTCGCCGGCTGCGCCGCCAGTTTCGCGAATTCCGCCGGGGACAGGGTCTCCGGCCGCCGGTCGGAGGCGATGCCGGCTGCCTCGAAGGCGGCGGGCCCGGCAAGTCCGCGCAGGGAATTGCGCAGCGTCTTGCGGCGCATCGAGAATGCGGCGCCGACGAAGCGCGCGAAGCGCGCCGGATCCGGCAACGGAAATGGCGCGCCGGCATGCGGCGTCAGCCGCACCACCGCCGAATCGACTCCCGGCGGCGGATTGAACGCGCCGCGCCCGACCCGGAACAGCGACTCGACCCGGCATACCGCGGCCAGCATGACGGTCAGGCGGCCATAGTCCTTGCCGCCGGGCTTTGCGGCCATGCGCTCAACTACTTCTTTCTGCAGCATGAAATGCATGTCAGTGATGGGCACGCGCGCCTCGAGCAGATGGAAAAGGAGCGGCGTCGAGATGTTGTAGGGCAGATTACCGCAGACCCGCAGCGCCGGGCCGCCGCCGTGGAGTGCCGCCAGGTCGACTTCGAGCACGTCGGCTTCGTGCACGATCAGTTCGCCGGCGCCGGCACAATGCTTCTGCAGCGCGGGGATCAGGTCGCGATCGATTTCGATGACTTCGAGGCGTCCGCAGCGTTTGAGCAGCGGCAGGGTCAGCGCGCCGCGGCCCGGCCCGATCTCGACCAGGCGCTCGCCCGGTTGCGGGTCGATCGCGGCGACGATGCGCGCGATGACACCCGGGTCGTGCAGGAAATGCTGGCCAAAGCGCTTGCGGACGCGAATCATCCCAGGCGCAGCGCGAGTTCGATCGCCTCGAACAGGCTGCCGGGATCGGCGCGCCCGGTCGCGGCCAGGTCGAGTGCCGTGCCATGGTCCACCGACGTGCGGCGAAACGGCAGGCCCAGCGTGACATTGACCGCACGGCCAAAGCCTGCGTGCTTGATCACGGGCAAGCCCTGGTCGTGGTACATCGCGAGCACCGCGTCGGTTTCCTCGAGCGCGGCGGGAGTGAACGCAGTGTCGGCCGGTACCGGGCCGCGCACGGCGAGGCC
>CAYZDW010000074.1:0-5357 GCA_964477175.1 uncultured Steroidobacteraceae bacterium
TGGCAATCGCCACGCGCTGCTCCTGGCCACCGGACAGTTCCTTCGGCTTGTGCCGGGCACGGTCCGTGAGGCTGACCACCTCCAGTGCCACGGCGACGGATTTCCTGCGCTGCGCAGCCGAAAGACCGGTCAGCAGCAACGGCAGTTCGATGTTGCGCTCGGCCGTGAGCACCGGCATCAGGTTGTAGAACTGAAACACGAAACCGACATTGCGCGCGCGCCACTTCGCGAGCTGCCCGCCGGAAAGCTGGTCGATGCGCTGGCCGCCGACCAGGATTTCCCCCGACGTTGGCCGGTCCAGGCCACCAATCAGGTTCAGCAGCGTGGTTTTGCCAGAACCGGAGGGTCCCATCAGCGCGACAAAATCGCCCTTGGGAATCTCCAGCGTAAGGCCGTGCAGCACCTCGACCTTTTGCTTGCCGCGCACGTATGACTTGTGCACGTTGCCGACCCGCACCATGGTTTCGTTCATCGGTTCGCGTCGCCCTTGGTCTCCACGGCGTCGCCGTTCTTCAGGGAGGCCGGTGCGTCGACGATGACCGATTCGCCCGCGGATACGCCGGCCCGCACCTGCCGCGCGTCCCCCTGCACGCCGCCGAGCGTCACTGCGCGCCGTTGCGCCCGGCCTTCGAGCATCACGTAAATGACGTCCTCACCCGCGTCCTGCCGGATGGCCGCCGGTGGCACCAGCACGCCACGGGCGGGCGACGCCGTAGCGGTTCCGGTCGCCGCCGGTTGCTCATCGAGGAAGGCGACGCGCACGCCCATCTCCGGCACGATCCGAGAATCCTTTGCCCGCAGTGCGATGCGCACTTTCACCGTTGCCTTGGAGCGGTCGGCCGTGGGAACGATCGCGATCACCTCGGCCGGAATCCGCCATTCCGGGTAGGCGTTCAGTACCGCTTCAACCGGCTGGCCGGCCTGCACGCGGTTGATGTAAGCCTCGCTGACATCGACCTGGATTTCCAGTGAATCCATGTCGACGATCGTGCCGATGCCGGTGCGGATCGAGCCACCACCAGCGGAAATCGGCGAGATCATTTCACCGGGCTGGGCCGCTTTGACCGTGACGACGCCAGCGAACGGCGCGCGCACGATCGTGTTGTCGAGCTGGACCCGCGCCGCGTGCAGCGCTTCCTCGGTCACCTTCACCTGACTTTGCTGACTTGCGAGGCGTGCACGCAAAGCCTCGGCCTGCGTGCGTGCCGCATCGAGCGCCGAAACGCTGGTCAACTTGCGTGCCTCCAGTTCGCGTTGCCGCTCGAATTCGCGCTCGGAGTTGGCTAGCGCGGTTTGAATCTCGGCAAGCCCGGCACGGGCTGCCTCGACCTGCGCCTGGCGCAAGGCGCCCTCCGCGCGGGCCTCGGCGTCGTCGAGCGTGGCCAACACTTCGCCCTCGGCGACGCGCTGGCCTTCCTCGATCCGGAGCGTGCGCACCCTGCCGGTGATCTTGGCCGACACGGTGGCCTGCCGACGTGCAGTTACATAGCCCGTCGCATCGAGCACTGAAGCGCTGTTGCCGACAGTGGCTATCGCACGCGCTGGTGCCACTACCACCTGTATCGCTTCGCCGCGGCCAAGGAACCATACCAGCGCCGCGCCGGCCAGCAATACTACGGTTGCCACACCGATCCACATTCTGGTGCGCGGCGGCGAACCGTCCACGCTCGCCCCCCGATCGATACGCAGTTGATTGAGCAGGTCGGACTTGTCCACGGCAGTTAGAGTCTGCCACAGTCCCATGTCTGGACGCCGCTCATGCGCGAACTGTAGTGATGGCGAGCGCAGACGCTCGCCTCACTTCTGTTTCGACTTGCTCTTCTTGCCGTGCCTGGCTCCCGCCTTGAAGCGCGCCGCTTCCTCCGAGCCCCCGGTCGTGTTGCCGGCGCTGTAGGAATGCGCCCCGCTGCCGGCCAGCTTGCCCTTGTCCACGATCAGATACTCGTTCCGGATCGGCTTGCCGCCGAACCAGCATTCGAGAATCTCACGCACCCCGGCGGCGTAGCGCGCCTGCGCGGACAGCGACGAGCCGGAGATGTGCGGCGTCATGCCGTGGTGCGGCATGCTGCGCCAAGGGTGGTTCTTCGGCGCCGGCTGCGGAAACCACACGTCGCCCGCGTAACCGGCGAGCTGGCCTTTCTCCAACGCGCGCGCGATCGCGTTGGGATCGCAGATCTTGCCGCGCGCGGTGTTCACGAGGTAGGCGCCGCGCTTCATCCTGCCGATCAGGCGCGCGTCGAACAGGTTCTCGGTTTCCGGATGAAGGGGACAATTGATGGTCACGACATCGCAGACGGGCACCATGGACTCCGCGTCGGGATGGAAGGTCAGGTTCAGTTCCTTCTCGACGCTCTCCGGCAGACGGTGACGGTCCGTGTAGTGCAGGTGCACGTCGAAGGGCTTCAGCCGCCGCAGCACCGCCAGACCAATGCGGCCCGCCGCGACGGTGCCGACGTGCATGCCTTCGACGTCATACGAGCGCGCCACGCAGTCGGCGATGTTCCAGCCACCCTTCATCACCCACTGCCAGGACGGGATGTAGTTGCGCACCAGGCTCAGAATCATCATCACCACGTGCTCGGACACGCTGATGCTGTTGCAATAAGTGATCTCGGCCACGGTGATGCGCCGGTCAATCGCCGCCTGAAGGTCGACATGGTCCGAGCCAATGCCGGCGGTGATGGCGAGCTTGAGCCTGGGCGCCTTCGCGATCCGCGCGGCGGTCAGATAGGCCGGCCAGAACGGCTGCGAGATCACGATCTCGGCGTCCGTCAGTTCCCTGTCGAATACTGAATTGGAGCGGTCCTTGTCGGACGTGACCACCAGCTTGTGGCCGAGGCGCTTCAAATACTTGCGCAGGCCCAGGGCACCGGAGACGCTGCCGAGCAACTCGCCGGGCGCGAAATCGATTGCGCCCGGCGTCGGCAGGGTCTGTCCATCGGGATACCGATCCAGTTTCGGCAGGCTCTTGCGGGCATAGGTTTTCGGGTATCCGGTTACCGGATCGTCGTACAACACGCAAATTACCTTGGCCATCGGTGCTCCTCGGCCGCGCCCACGGCGGCTGCCAGATGATGCCGCTTTCCTAATCGCCGCGCCAGCGGAACCCTGCGGCGGCAATACCGAGGAACACGATGGTCATCGCGGCAAGTGCCGCGAGACGAGGCAGGATGTCGAGGAGCCCGGCGCCATCCAGCATGATGGCCCGCGCGACATTCAGCATCTGGGTCAGCGGTAGCACTTCGGCCGCCATGCGCAGCCATGGCGGCGCACCCTCGAGCGAAAACCAGACGCCGGACAGCAGCATCATCGGCCAGGACACCAGGTTGATGACACCATTGGCGAGTTCCTCGCTCGCGAATCGCGCCGCGACCATGAAACCGAGCGCGATCATCGACACCGCTCCCAGGATGGCCGTGAAGAGCAGGAGGAGCGGGCTGCCGTCGTTTCGAAATGGAACCAGCAGTGCGAGGGCGGCATAGACCAGCGTGGTCACGCTGACGGTCAGTGCAAGCCGCGACAGGATCTGGGCGGCGCCGAATTCGAATGCGGTTACTGGTGTCGCCGACAGACGGCGGAGGAATCCTGACTTTCTGTAGCGCACCACGACGTAGCCGACACCGAACAGGGAGCTGAACATCATGTTCATGCCGAGGATTCCCGGCAGCAGCCAGTCGACGTAACCCACGGCCGCGCCGCTGACCGGTTGGCGCAGCGCGCCGCGTGCCGACTCCAGCAGCAGCTTTTCCGCCAGATAACCTTTCGGCGAGTCGGCATTGACCCAATAGCGGGGCGCGCCGCGTAGGTCGAGCAACAGGGCGGTCTGGTGCCGCTCCACCGCCCGGATTGCAGCATCCAGAGCGGATGCATCAACAGAATGGAAATCCACGAAGCGCGTGCCCAGGAACGGGTGTAGGCCCGCATCGAGCGTGGCGCCGGGCGCAGCGATCACCCCGATGTTGATCAGGCTGCGCGGCTGCCCGCCGAAGATGACCGCGAAAGCCACGACCAGTGCCAGCGGCAGCACGAAATTGAACACGAGCGTCGAGCGGTCACGCAGGAATTCGAGGTTGCGCGCGTGCCAGACAGCGAACAGGCGCCGGAGATTCATGTACGCAGCGCGCGGCCGGTCAGCTCGAGAAACAGGTCCTCGAGGTTGCGCGGCCTGATTCGCAGGTGACGCAGTGGCACCCCGCGGTCGAGCAGCGCCCGCAGCGCGACCTCCACGTCTGCCGTCAGGATCTCGACCCGATCGTCAGCCGTCAGTACGGGTAGCGGAAATGTCGCCGGATCGATGCGGAACTCGTCGCGCGGCAGTTCGAGAACGATGTCGTCGAAATGCTCCTTCAGGAGTCGCGAAGGCGGGCCCTCGGCGATGATGCGGCCGCGATCCATGATTGCGACAACGTCGCAGAGGAAATAGGCCTCCTCCATGTAATGCGTCGTCAGCAGGATCGTCCGGCCCAATGCCTTGATCGCGCGGATCAGGTCCCAGAAGTTGTGACGCGCCTGAGGATCGAGTCCGGTCGTCGGCTCGTCGAGGAAAAGCACCTTCGGATCGTTGACAAGCGCAATCGCAAGCAGCAGGCGTTGCAGCTGTCCGCCCGACAGCTTGCGATTGTCGCGATCCACGACCTGTTCGAGCGCGCACAGGGCGATCAGTTCGTCCACGTCCCGGCCCCGCGGATACAGGCGCCGGAACATTTGCAGCGTTTCGCGTACGGTCAGAAATTCCTGCAGCGCCGTCTTTTGGAACTGGATGCCGGCCTCGGCGCGGAAGCGTTTGCCCAGCGGCTCGCCGTGATAAAGGACGCGGCCCGAAGTCGGCACGGTGACCCCTTCCATGATCTCGACGGTCGTCGTCTTGCCGGCACCATTCGGCCCCAGCAGGCCGAAGCAAGTGCCCGCTGCAATCGCGAATGACACGCCATCAACCGCGCGCACACCCGGGTACTGCTTGGTGAGATCGAGGACTTCGAGCACCGGTTTCATGCAGTTGATGATGCTATATGATTGCGTGCGTGACGCAGAGTCCATTCCCGCACCTGCTGGCGCCGCTGGATCTCGGCTTCACGACTCTCCCCAATCGGGTACTGATGGGCTCGATGCACACCGGTCTCGAGGACCGGCGGGACGACTACCCGAAACTGGCCGCCTATTTCGCCGAACGCGCTCGCGGTGGCGTCGGGCTTATCGTCACCGGCGGCATTGCGCCGAATGCGGCTGGATGGACCAAGCCCTTCGCCGGCACACTGAGCGGCCACCGGCACCTAGCCCGCCACCGGATGGTCACGGACGCCGTCCATCGCGAGGGAGGCAGGATCTGCATGCAGATCCTGCACACCGGCCGCTACGCC
>CAYZDW010000075.1:0-4633 GCA_964477175.1 uncultured Steroidobacteraceae bacterium
GACCGCTCGGTCGCCACCGTCTTCGACGACATGGTCTCGCGCTCGGTGCCATTCTACGGCGAGATCCAGCGCATGATCGTCGAACTGGCGCGCGACTTCGCCGTGCCTGACACCAATGTCTACGATCTCGGCTGCGCGACCGGCACGACATTCATCGACCTGCACCCCCACCTCGATCCGAGCGTGCGCTTTACCGGTATCGACAACGCTCCGGAGATGATTGAAAAGTGCCGCGCGAAGCTGGCCAAACATGGGGTTGATCGCCCGCTCAGTCTGCGGTGCCTCGATCTCAACGACGGCGTCGCCATTGAAGACGCCTCGCTTGTGTTGCTTGTTCTGACGCTGCAATTCATCCGGCCGCTGCGCCGGGATCGCCTGATCGCCGACATCTATCGCGGCCTGCGCCCGCAGGGCTGTCTGTTGCTGGTCGAGAAGGTGCTCGGGGAAGAGTCGCTCTTCAACCGACTCTTCATCAAGTACTACTACGACATGAAACGGCGCAACGGTTACAGCGACACGGAGATTGCACAGAAGCGCGAGGCGCTCGAGAACGTGCTGGTTCCGTACAGGCTGCTCGAAAACCGGGAGCTCCTGCTCCGCACCGGATTCCGCGCCGTCGACGTATTCTTTAAATGGTACAACTTCTGCGGCATCCTGGCCGTCAAGTGACGATCGCGGTCGGCAACTTCCTCTTCCGTTACCGCAATGGGCTGTTTCCGCTCACCTTCGCGTTGCTGTTGCTGCCGGGGCCACGGCTATTTGCCGATCCGCTGGTAGCTGCGGCCGTGGGCGCGATTGTCGCGCTCGCCGGGCAGCTCATTCGCGTCACGACGATTGGCTTACGCTACATCGTGCGCGGCGGGCGCCGCGGCCGAATCTACGCCGACGACATGGTCACCGAAGGTGTCTATGGCCTATGCCGCAATCCCATGTATGTCGGCAATCTGTTTATTGCCGTGGGCGTCGCGCTTGCGTCGAACTCGGTCATCACGCTTCTGCTTTCCGTGGCGCTCGCTGTCTTCGCCTACGTGATGATCGTAGCGGCTGAGGAGCATTATCTTCGCGGCAAGTTCGGCGCAGCTTTCGATGCCTATTGTCGCGACGTGCCGCGTTGGTGGCCCCGGTTCGATGCTGGGCGGCATATACTGACCGGCAGCGCTTTTCATTGGCGACGCGGGATTGTGAAGGAATACGGCACACCCGCCGCCTGGATCGGCGTCCTGTGCGGGATCACGCTCTACAGGCTGTGGGAAGGCGGGTCGTGGCACGGCCGCCCAGCGACGGTTCGTGCCATTGCGGGGATCGCGACCGCAACGCTGCTGCTTTGGGCAACGGCGCGCGTGCTCAAGAAATCGCACGCGCTGAAAGCGGACTGATGCGCATCCAAGGATCTGGGGAGGC
Organism: uncultured Steroidobacteraceae bacterium; assembly: GCA_964477175.1. Lineage (GTDB taxonomy): Bacteria > Pseudomonadota > Gammaproteobacteria > Steroidobacterales > Steroidobacteraceae > SCUD01. Next base: position 1,402 of record CAYZDW010000075.1, read on the forward strand.
CCAGGTCGCGCGACTGCGGACCCGCATCGATCGGCTCAATGTCCGGTTGCTGCGACTGCTCGAATCGCGAGCAACGCTCGTGCGGACGATCATGGCCGTGAAGAAACGGGTGGGTGCTGGCCGCATCGATCGCGCCCGCGAGGATCACATGATCCGGGCGCTACTCGAGGAATCGAGGGGAGTCCTGTCGCCGGAAGACCTGGAGCGCCTATTTCGCTGCCTGTTCAGGATTTCACGTGGCCTCGCACGAGAACACAAGTCGGATCGTCGGCGACGGATCTCTGGAAGATACCCTAGAACTCCCACAGCACGCTGATCGACGGCACGATTGGCAGCCAATCCAGCTTCCTCGTGTCGAACGACGTGTTGCCGCCGCCATCGTCGGTGGCGATCAGTTCGGCGCAGCAGATGTTCCGTCGGTTCAGGGCGTTGGTCAGTTCGAAGGCAAGCGCCAGGCTGCCGATTGCGAGCGGGCGGCGATATTCCGCGCGCAGGTCCAGAGTCGCGTAGGTCGGCAGCCGGTCCGCGTTGCGATCCCCGAGCCCGGTTTCTTCGACCAGTGTGGTTGGCCATCCGCGGTGCGCGCTCGCGATGGCGCCGATACGCCAGGGGCCCTGGGTCCAGTCGATGCCGGCAGTGACCGCCCAGGGCTGGTCCCAACTGCGCGGCACATACTGTCCGCCGACAGCGTCGACGGCGTCGGACCACGTCAACGCAATCCAGCGCGTCGATTGCAGCCCTTCGGCGATGACTGAGAGTTCGGCACCGTGAACCTCGGCCGCGTCCGGCGCCACCAGCACGCGGTCCGGTGCGAGCTCGGGGATGACGGACAGGGTGTCGAGTACATTCTCGAAGCGCGGGCGAGGATCGGACTGACGCTTGCGGAATCCCTCGATGCGCAGCGCCAGTCCGCCCGGCAGCCTGTGATCGATGCCAAGGATGAGGTGGTCCGAGCGCTGCGCGGCCGGAAATGCGGTCAGTCCGTCTTCGACCTTCAGTTCATGCACTTCGTCGGTCTGGTGGAAACGGCCCCAATGGACGCGCAGGCTGGTCGCGGGCGCGAGCTGCCAGCGCAGGTTGAAACGTGGATCGTAGAGCCACTCTTCGGTGGTTGTGCCGGTGGTCACCGTGCGCTGGGCGCGCAGGCCGACTTCCGAAACCAGCGCATCGCTGAGTTGCCAGCGGTGTGTGGCGAACAGCGCGACGCGCTCTCGACTCGGTGTCAACTCGACTTGACGCGACAGCGACGCGTCGCGGCCGAACAGCGCCGCAACCGCATCCGGGTATTCGGCTTCGGCAAGATAGCGGTAGTCCGCTTTTTCACTTGTGTATTCGCCGCCGCCTTCGAACCAGTGGCGCGGTCCCGGATGCCAGGTGAACCGGCTGCGCAGCTCGCGAAACTCCGAGGCCCGGTCGTCGTCTACGGCACCGGTCGCGAGGTCCGGATTGTCGACACTGCCGGTGCGGACACTGTCGATGCGGCTGTGGCCCAGCCACAGCGATCCCTGGATTTCACTGCCCCAATCGCGATCGGCGCGCAGCCAGACATAGCGGGCCCGGCTCTCGATCTGTGCCTGCTCGCCGCGCCGTTCTACCTCAATGTCCAGTTCATCGCGCGTCCACAGGACATTGCCGCTGACGCGCAGGCCACCGACGTCACCGAACCCGATGCGGGAATAGACGTCCGAATAGCTGGGATTGCCTGCCTCCGCCTCGACCGCCCGCAGCAGTGGCTGCAACGTGCCAACCCGGGCCGAGGCGAGCCACTCGGCATTCATCGACTCGAGGCGGTCGCCATGCCGCGCCGTCGCATTGAAGAAACTCAAGCCCAATGCGTTTTGCGGCTCTCGTGCCGCGTCGATCGTCCGGAAGTCGAAGACTCCTGCCATGCGGTTGCCGTAGCGTGCCGGGAAACCACCCGTGTAGACCTCGGCTTCATCGATCAGTCCCGGATCCAGCACCCCGAAGACACTTTGGTAGCCAGGCAGGTGAAAGGCCTGACGCAGCGGAAAGCCGTCGAGCAGGGTCAAGACTTCGCCGGTCTCGCCGCCGCGAATGCTGGACTGCGCAGAGGCACCGCTCTGCGCGACGCCGGGCAGCCGACCGAGCGAGCGAAGCGCATCCTCGCCGAGCGAGGGCTGTGCGGCCATCGTTTCGCCTTCGAGTAGCAACGAACCGAATGATCCCGAACGGTCGAAGGCATAACGGCTGGTCGCGACGATCACTTCGGCGAGCTCGGTCGTTGCCGGCAAGAGGCGCAGCTCCGCGGTCGCTCCGGCGGCCGACACGCTGAGTTCGGGCCGTTCGCTCGCCTCGAAGCCGGCGGCCTCGGCACGCAGCGTATAGATGCCTTCGGGAACCGGGCCGATCGAGAACCGGCCAAGTTCATCCGACCATTGCACGGCGCCGATCGGCAACAGCTCGAGCCGCGCGTTGGCGAGCGGCTGGTCGCTGTGCGCGTCGACCACCAGCCCGCTGACTGCGCCATGCACGACAGGACGGCGCGCGTGGACCACGGCATAGAGTCCGGGGCGGACCGCCGACAGCGACAGTCCATGGGCTTCCAGGATTTCGCGCGCGATCATCAGCCGGTTGCTCGCCTTCGGCTCCGCCAGGACGCGAATGGACGGTGGAAGTAATTCCGAGCTGTAGATGAACTCGAGCCCCGTGTCGCGCAACTCGCGCAGGACTTTGACGACCGGGCGGCCCGTGAACATCGTGTCGGTTGCGCCGATGGCCGGCGATGAAATGAACAACAGCGCCAGGGTGGCGAGACTGGCAAGCCGGTGGTGCACGTCGATCATGACCGCATTCTAGCCAGCGACGACAGCCGGCGCAGTGAGCACGATTGATTTCGATGCGCGCGCGCGTCTCACGGGCAATTGGCACTCGCCTGGGGCGCACTGCGGCGCGCGCCCTCCAGCGTGCCCAACGATCTGGAGTGGTTAGCCTCTGCCTGCGACCGCGGGAGCGGGCTCCGCGGCCTGCTGGCGCGACTCGAGCCACGACCACAGCTGTTCCCATTGCGCCAGTTCAGGATGAACGCGCGTCGGGCTGAGGTCGTGGATGCCCAGGCCTAGTTCTCCCGCATGCACGTAACTCTGCGAATCGCGCAGCGTCGTGATCACCGGAATCTGGAGCTGGTCGAGAAATCGCATCAGCGTGCGGCAGATGATTGTGTTCGGTTTCACGCGGTTCGCGATGACGCCGAGGCGGTTCTCACGCCGCTTGA
>CAYZDW010000076.1:0-2753 GCA_964477175.1 uncultured Steroidobacteraceae bacterium
GACGCGATCGAGCGGTCGCGCGCGGCTTCCATGACCCTCGCCGACAACGGCCAGTGCGGCTCGTCCGCCGCAGTGTTGTAAGTGCCAGACCAGATGAAGACGCCCGCGCCCAAGGCGAGCAGCGCCAGCAATCCCAGCAGCCAATAGATCGGTTTCATCGGATGCTCCCTAATTTCCATGCCGGGCGGGCGACCCGAAGTCCGCGTCGTCGCTGACCTGGCGGGCAAGCGTCCCGCGCGGGTTCGAGTACCAGCCTGGATCCCGGTAATCGCCCGACACGAGGTCGTCGCGTACTTTCACGACCGTGAACATCCCGCCCATCTCGATGTTGCCGAACGGCCCCTGCCCGCCGACCATCGGCAGCGTGTTCTCCGGTCCTTGCATATGCCCCATATTCACGTGGTCCTGGTGCTCCGCCATGCCGGCCTCACCCATCGCCATGTAACCCGGCAGCATCCGCCGGATCGCGGCCTCGAGATCGCGTTGCTTCACGCCGAGCGGGCTCGGCAGCTCATGGCCCATCGCGTTCATCGTGTGATGCGACATGTGGCAATGCAGCGCCCAGTCGCCCGGCACCGCGACGAACTCGAGATCGCGGGTCTGGCCAACAGCGACGATTTCGCTGGATTCCGGTCGCCACAGCGAGCGCGGCCACCGGCCGCCGTCGGACCCCGTGACGTGGAACTGCACGCCATGCAGGTGGATCGGGTGATTCCACATCGACAAGTTGCCGATGCGGATCCGGACCCGCTCGCCAGTTCGCGCCACCAACGGCTCGATTGCGGGGAAGACTTTGCTGTTGAAAGTCCACAGGTCGAATTCCTGCATGATCGCCGGATCCGGCCGGTACGTGCCCGGATGCAACGCCCAGTTGTGCAGCAGGAAGCAATAGTCGCGATCGATGCGCTCTCGCTCGCCGCCTCGCGGGTGGATGATGAACATGCCCATCATGCCGACCGCCAGCTGAACCATCTCGTCGGCATGCGGGTGATACATGTGCGTGCCGTGCTGGCGCAGCGTGAACTCGTAGACATAGGTCTCGCCCGGCCGGATGTGCGGCTGCGAGAGACCGCCCACGCCATCCATGCCCGACGGCAGGATGATCCCGTGCCAGTGGATGGTCGTGTGTTCCGGCAGCCGGTTGGTCACGTAGATCCGCACCCGGTCGCCTTCGATGGCCTCGATGGTCGGCCCGGGCGTCGTGCCGTTGTAGCCCCAGCACTTCGCGCGCGAGCCCGGCGCGAATTCGTGCTCAACCTCCTCGGCCACCAGGTGGAATTCCTTGACGCCGCCGACCATGCGATGCGGCAGGGTCCAGCCGTTCAGGGTCCGCACCGGCATGTGGCCGCGGCCGCCCGAAGCCGGTGTCGCGCCTCGCGGGGGTTCAGCGGGCATCACATGCTCCTTGTGACCCTGGGATGCGGCCCGCCCGGCCAGCAACGCCAGCGGCAGCAGGCTGCCAGCGCCCACCCAGCGGAACCAGTTGCGTCGGGTGATGTTCATGGCTGTTCTCCGATGATGTCGTCGATGCCAATCGTCAGCGGTCGCGGTTCCTCGTCGCCCGGCAGGTGGCCGCCGCTCGCGGCACGCAGTGCGGTCCGTGCGATCCAGTAATCGCGCACCGACTCAAGGTATCCCTGCCAGGCGTCGTATTCCTCGCGTTTGGCCCGGATCAGCTCGAACACGCTCTTCAACATGAAATTGACCTCCTCCTGGAGGCGCGCGACGGCCGATGCCATGCTCGGCAGCAGCACGTCGCGATAGCGCTCGCTGATTTCACGGGCGCGTGCCACGCGTTCGATGCCGGCGGTCACGTCGTTTTCCACCGCAAGTGTCAGTGCCTCGGTGCGCGCGCGGGCATCGAGCATTCGCGCTTCGGCGCGGGTTACTGCCCCCTGGCCCTGATTGAAGAGCGGCAATTCGAGATTCAACGTGGGCCCGCGGAGCTTGGTGCCGTCGGTTTCGCGCTCGCGCTCGTAACCGGCATCCACGGAGCCAAGCAGCCGCCAGCTTTCGGTGACGCCGAGCGCGTCTTCGAGCATCGCGACCTCCTCCCGCGCGGCGGCCAGGTCGAGCCGCTCCGCCTGCGCCTGCCGCAACAGCTCGTCGCGGGACAGCGGCGCATCCAGCGGCGCCGGCAGCTTTACAACCGTCCGCCAGGCCGCGTTTGCCTGCAGTCCCAGCAAGTTGGCGAGTAATGCCCGGGCGCCGACTGCTTCGGACTGTGCGCGGAGCGCATCAATGCGCGCCCGCGCGGCCGCCGCTTGTTGCAGATCAAGCTGCAGCCGGCCGATGTTGCCGGCCTCGTGAAAGCGCTGCGCCAGCGCCGCTTCGTTCTCCGCCGCCTGCGCCACCGCATCGCGCATCCCCGCAATTTGCAAGGCCCCGACATGCGAATACCATGCGGTTTCGACCCGATGCGCCAGGGCGACCAGCGCGCCGGCGACCGCGAGTTCCACGCGCCGGAACTCCGCCGCGGACAGGCGTCGCCGCGACGGAAGCAGCAGGAGATCGGTGAAGCTTGCGGTGACGCCCCGCGTTGTCCGGTCCCGGCCGCTACTGCCCGGGATCAGCCGGGCGAGCGACAGCGTAGGGTTCGCGATGCGCGCGGCATCCTGGAGACCCGCGTGGGCAATGCCGAGTCTCGCGTACTGCCGGCGGATATCCGGATTCCGGGCAAAAGATAGCGCTAGCGCCGCAGGCAGCGTCAGCGGCTCTCGGATCTGCGGCGCGGCACCGGCGTCGCCAGCGAC
>CAYZDW010000077.1:0-2929 GCA_964477175.1 uncultured Steroidobacteraceae bacterium
CTGATCATCGGCGACCGCCAGACCGGCAAGACCGCGCTCGCGATCGACACGATCATCAACCAGAAAGGCACGGGCGTTAAGTGCATCTACGTGGCGATCGGTCAGAAGCAGAGCTCGATCGCGAATGTCGTGCGCAAGCTGGAGGAACACGGCGCGATGGCGCACACGATCGTGGTCTCCGCGTCGGCCTCGACGCCGGCCTCGATGCAGTACATCGCCCCGTATTCGGGCTGCGCGATGGGTGAGTACTTCATGGACCAGGGCGAGGACGCGCTGATCGTCTATGACGACCTGACCAAGCAGGCCTGGGCCTACCGCCAGATCTCGCTGCTGCTGCGCCGGCCGCCGGGCCGCGAGGCCTATCCGGGCGACGTGTTCTACCTGCACTCGCGCCTGCTCGAGCGCTCGGCCCGCGTCTCGGCCGAGTACGTCGAGAAGATCAGCGGCGGCAAGATCAAGGGCAGGACCGGCTCGTTGACGGGGCTCCCCATCATCGAGACCCAGGCCGGTGACGTGACGGCCTTCGTGCCCACCAACGTGATCTCGATCACCGACGGCCAGATCTTCCTGGAGACCGATCTGTTCAACGCCGGCATCCGGCCCGCGATGAATGCGGGCATCTCGGTGTCGCGCGTCGGCGGCGCGGCGCAGACCGGCGTGGTCAAGAAGCTCGGCGGCGGCATCCGGCTTGCGCTCGCGCAATACCGCGAACTCGCGGCCTTCTCTCAGTTCGCCTCCGACCTCGACGAGGCGACCCGCCGGCAGCTCGAGCGCGGCGTGCGCGTGACCGAGCTCATGAAGCAGCGCCAGTACGCGCCGATGTCGGTCGCCGAGATGGCCCTGTCCCTGTACGCGGTCAACAACGGCTACATGGACAAGGTGGACCGCAAGAAGGTCGGCGATTTCGAGGCCGGCCTCCAGGCGTTCGTGAAGACGAGCAACGCGGCGCTCCTGAAGCAGATCAACGACAAGCCGGACCTGAGCAAGGAAGTCGAGGCGGCACTCAAGAAAAGCTGCGACGACTTCGTCGCGATCGGAGCCTGGTGATCGATGCCGAGCACGAAGGAAATCCGCGGCAAGATTGCGAGCATCAAGGGCACGCAGAAGATCACCAAGGCCATGGAGATGGTCGCTGCGAGCAAGATGCGCCGCGCGCAGGAGCGCATGCGGGCCGCGCGGCCCTATGCCGAGAAGATCCGCCAGGTCATCGGCCACCTGCGTGTCGCGAACCCGAACCACCGGCACCCGTTCCTCGTCGAGCGCGAGCCGAAGGCGGTCGGCATCATCCTGGTCAGCTCCGATCGTGGCCTGTGCGGCGCGCTGAACATCAATGTCTTCAAGCAGGTGCTCGCGGCGGTGCGCGACTGGCAGGGCCGTGGCTGCGACGTGCACCTGTGCCTGATCGGCAGCAAGGGCATGCAGTTTTTCCGCCGCATCAAGTTGCCGATCGTCGCCTCCATCACGCATCTGGGCGACAAGCCACACGTGGCCGACCTGATCGGCACCGTCAAGGCGATGCTCGACATGTATTCCGAGGGCCGGATCGACCGGCTGTTCCTGCTCGGCAACCGCTTCGTCAACACGATGACGCAGAAGCCGGAACTCCGGCAACTGCTGCCGGCCGAGACGATCGACGCCTCCGATCTACAGGAGCGCTGGGACTACATCTACGAGCCCGCGGCGACCGAGTTGATCGAGAGCTACATGATGCGTTACATCGAGTCGCAGGTTTACCGCGCGGCGGTCGAGAACCTGGCCTGCGAGATGGCGGCACGCATGGTCGCGATGAAGAGCGCGACCGACAATGCGGGCAAGATCATCGACGAGTTGCAGCTGATCTACAACAAGGCCCGCCAGGCCGCGATTACGAAGGAAATCTCCGAGATCGTCGGCGGCGCGGCCGCGGTTTGAGACTGAGGACTGAATGATGGCCAATGGCAAGATCGTGCAAATCATCGGCGCCGTGATCGACGTCGAGTTCCCACGCGAACACATCCCGCAGGTCTACGAGGCGCTCAAGCTCGTGGACAAGGACCTGACGCTCGAGGTGCAGCAGCAGCTCGGCGACGGCGTCGTGCGCGCAATCGCGATGGGCGCCTCCGAAGGCCTGAAGCGCGGCCTCGCCGTCAAGGCGACCGGCGCGCCGATTTCGGTGCCGGTCGGCGCCGGAACGCTCGGGCGCATCATGGACGTGCTCGGCAACCCACAGGACGAAGCCGGCCCGATCAAGTGCGACACATTCCTGCCGATCCACCGCCCGGCGCCTTCCTACGACGAGCAGACCGGCGGCCAGGATCTGCTGGAGACCGGCATCAAGGTCATCGACCTGCTGGTGCCGTTCGCGAAAGGCGGCAAGATCGGGCTGTTCGGCGGCGCTGGCGTCGGCAAGACCGTCGCCATGATGGAACTCATCAACAACATCGCGAAGGCGCACTCGGGTCTTGCGGTGTTCGCGGGCGTTGGCGAGCGGACGCGCGAGGGCAACGACTTCTACCACGAGATGAAGGACTCGGGCGTCCTCGACAAGGTCGCGATGGTGTACGGCCAGATGAACGAGCCGCCGGGTAACCGGCTACGCGTCGGCCTCACGGGCCTCACGATGGCCGAATACTTCCGCGACGAGAAGCAGGCGGGCGGCAAGGGCCGCGACGTGCTGCTGTTCATCGACAACATCTACCGTTACACGCTGGCCGGCACCGAGGTCTCCGCGCTCCTGGGCCGCATGCCCTCGGCGGTCGGCTACCAGCCGACGCTCGCGGAAGAGATGGGCGTGCTGCAGGAGCGCATCACCTCGACGAAGACTGGCTCGATCACCTCGATCCAGGCGGTCTACGTGCCGGCGGATGACCTGACTGACCCGTCGCCGGCCACGACCTTCGCGCACCTCGATGCGACCGTCGTGTTGTCGCGCCAGATCGCCTCGCTCGGC
>CAYZDW010000078.1:0-20424 GCA_964477175.1 uncultured Steroidobacteraceae bacterium
CCCCGGTAGCCGTTGCGCAGTCTGCGCGCGACTACATCAGCATCGTCGGTTCCTCGACGGTGTTTCCGTTCACCTCGACGGTAGCCGAACAGTTCGGGCGCGCCAGCCAGTTCAAGACCCCGAAGGTCGAAAGCACGGGTACTGGCGGCGGCATGAAACTCTTCTGCGCCGGTGTCGGAGTCCAGCATCCGGACCTCACCAATGCGTCGCGCCGGATCAAGGCCTCCGAGCTGGCGGATTGCAGGAAGAACGGTGTCAACGACGTCGTCGAGATCAAGATCGGATTCGATGGCATCGTGCTGGCCAATGCGAAGGCGTCGCCGGTTTACCGGCTGACCCGCAAGGACATCTACCTGGCGCTCGCCAAGCAGGTGCCGGACCCGGCGGCGCCGACCAAGCTCATTGCCAACCCCTACAAGAACTGGAAGGAGATCAATCCGGCGCTGCCCGCGGTGCGCATCGAGGTGCTCGGGCCGCCGCCGACCTCCGGAACAAGGGACTCCTTCCTCGAGCAGGTCATGGAACCGGGCTGCAACAGCATCGCCTGGCTGAAGTCGCTGAAGGACGTGGACGAGAAGCGTCACAAGCAGGTCTGCACGACGATCCGCGAGGACGGTGCCTTCATCGAGGCCGGCGAGAACGACAATCTGATCGTGCAGAAGCTGGCCGCCAACCCGAACGCGATCGGCATCTTTGGCTACAGCTTCCTCGAGGAGAATCTCAATTCGCTGCATGGCTCGACCATCGAGGGTGTCGCTCCCGATTTCGATACGATCTCGACGGGCCAGTACCCGGTGTCGCGCGCGATGTATGTCTACGCGAAGAAGGCGCATGTCGACGTCATCCCGGGCATGAAGGAATTCATCGCCGAATACACCAGCGAAAAGGCCTTCGGCGACGAGGGCTACCTGGTCGACAAGGGTCTGGTGCCTGCGCCCAAGCCAGAGCGCGAAAAGGTGCGGCGCGATGCCGTGGCCCTGGTCGTGTTGAAGGGAGTCTGAGACAACAATGGAAAATCAGAACATGCGCAACATCATGACGGCGAGTGCTCTGGGTCTGGTCCTGTCCGCTCCGGGCCTCGCGCTGGCGGCGACGCCCGAACAACGCGACGCCGAACTCGCGGAACTGAAGCGGCAGGTCGCCATGCTGCCCATGCTGCTTGCCCGCATCGAGCAGCTCGAGCAGTCCAACGCGGCGGCGGCGCAGAGTCAGGCGGCGCCGGTGGTCGCGAAGCTCGAAGCGCGGGTCGCCGCCGTCGAGGAGTCGAATGACCGGCAAACGGACCAGCTTGCGCAGGGACTCGCGTCCTCGACCGCGATGGATTGGGCGCGCAACATCAAATGGAAGGGCGACATGGGCTACCGGCACGAACAGTTCGACATCGAGGGCGTCTCGAAGGACCGTGTGCGCCACCGCATCCGCGCGCGGCTCGGCATGGATGCGAAGATAAGCAGCACGCTGTCGGCCGGATTCCAGATCGCCAGCGGCGAGATCGCCGATCCTCGTTCGACCAACTCGACGCTGGATGACGGCAACCGGCGCAAGGAAATCGGGCTGGATCTCGCATATGTCGACTGGAAGCCGCGCGACGGCTTGCTGGTGACAGTCGGCAAGCAGAAACAGCCCTGGTTCAAGGCCGGCAACAGCCTGTTGCTCGACGGCGACGTCAATCCGGAGGGCGTTGCCTTTCAGTACGGCGGCAAGACCGGGCCATTTGCCAAAGTGTGGGGCTACTGGCTGGACGAGTTTTCTACGGCGGCCGACTCCAACATCATCGGTGGGCAGTTGGGCTACGTCTTCGGCGGAGGCCTGACGCTCGCGGCGGCGTACTGGGATTACGGCGCGATCAAGGATCAGCCGCTCCTGCCATTTGTCGGTGCGCCGGCCGGCAACAGCAGCTATACGGCCGACTCCAGCTGTTCGCCCAGTCCTACCGGCACGACGCGCTGTTACATCCACGACTACAACATCGCGGCTATCGACGCGCAGTGGTCCGGCAAGGTTGGCGCCATGCCGCTCATGCTGTTCGGCGGCTACCTGGAGAACATGGACCCGGACGTCCTGAACACCGGCTACAACCTGGGCTTCCTGCTCGGCAAGGCATCGGACCCGGGTACTTGGGAATTCGGCGCCTTGTATCAGGACGTCGAGCGCGACGCGCAATTCGCGCTGTTCCTCGACTCAGACTTCGCCGACGGCTTGACGCAGAGCAAAGGCGTGCAGCTGCAGGGCGCCTGGGCGCCGGTCAAGAACATGACCATCAAGGCCGCGTACTTCATCAACGATCTGAACTACGACACGCCGACGGAAGTTGGCTACCAGCGTCTGCAGCTCGACCTGAACTACAAGTTCTGATCGCGGTACGGCTGCGATATGATGGACCAACACCGGCATGGCCGGTTGGGAGTGCGGGGCATGGAACCGGCTGACCTGGGCCAGCATATTTCGCGGCGCTTCAACGAGGACATGGAGCGGGTCCGCACGCGCGTCATGCAGATGGGCGGCTTCGTCGAGCAGCAGCTGCAGCAGGCCGTCATCGCGCTGGTCGAGGGCGACAGCGAGCTCGGCGAGCAGATCGCGCGCGACGACTACAAGGTCAACCGGATGGAGGTCGAGATCGACGAGGAGTGCGGCCGGATCATCGCAACCCGGCAGCCGACTGCGTCGGACCTCCGGGTCATGGTCGCGATCATCAAGACGATCACCGACCTGGAGCGCATCGGCGACGAGGTCGAGAAGGTCGGATTCATCGCCGCCAAGCTCGCCACCATGGAGAAGCCTGCGGATCACTACCGCGAGATACGGCACCTCGGTCGACTGGTCACCGAAATGGTTCACGACGCGTTGCACTCGTTCGCGCGGCTGGATGCGGACGAGGCTTTCGAGGTCGCGCGCCGCGACCGCAAGGTGGACGAAGAGTACGAAGCCATCCACCGCCAGAACATCACCTTCATGATGGAAGACCCGCGCTCGATCCGGCGCGCGCTCGAGGTCATGTGGGTGGTCCGCGCGATGGAACGCATCGGCGACCACGCCAAGAACATCTGCGAATACACCGTCTACATGGTGCACGGCAAAGACATCCGGCACCTTTCGCTGGATGACGCGGAGCGCCAGATTCGCGACTCGGCCCAGGAACGCCAGGGCTGAGAATGCCGTCCCGGCGCTTTGCCAACTGGCTCGGGTTGTCCGCCTGCCTGTTCGCACTGGGCCTTGCGCTGTACTCCCAGTACGGACTCGGGATGCAGCCCTGCCATCTGTGCATCTTCCAGCGCGTGACCGTTGCGGCCATGGGCCTCGCCTTCGCGCTTGCGGCGATCCATTCAAGCGGCGTGTTGCGCGGCGCGATCTATGCCGGGCTGATCGGCGTCACGGGTCTTGCGACGCTCGCCACCTCGGGTCGCCATGTCTGGATCCAGATGCAGCCCGAAGGCTCGATACCGGCCTGCGGGGCGGACCTCGATTTCATGCTCGAGATCTTTCCCCTCACCGAAGTGATCCTGAAAGTTTTCCGGGCCGGTGGTGAGTGCGCGAAGGTGGACTTCACGCTGCTGGGGCTGTCGATGCCCGCCTGGGTGTTTGTCTTCGCACTGGTAGCGACGGTTGGCGGCGTCTGGGTCAATCTGCGAGCACGCGCCTGAGTACGCCGACGTAGGCACGGTACAGCAGGTCGATGTCCTCGACCCTGCAACTCTCGTTGACCATGTGGATCGTCTGATTCACGACACCGAGCTCGACGATTTGAGCGCCCAGTGGCGCGATGAAACGCCCGTCTGAAGTGCCGCCACCGGTCGACAACTCCGGGCGCCGGCCAGTGATTTCCTGCACGGCCGCCACGGCTGCCTCTGAGAACGTTCCCGGCGGCGAGTAGAACGGCAGACCCGACTCGAACCACTCGAGCGTGTAGCGCAGCCCGTGACGGTCGAGGATGCCAGTGACGGTGTCCTTCAGCTTGTCCAGCGTCTGCGCGGGCGACCAGCGCAGGTTGAAGCGCGCCTTCAGTTCGCCCGGGATCACGTTGGGCGCGCCCGTTCCTGCGTTGAGGTTGCTGACCTGAAAGGCCGTCGGCTGAAAATGCTCGCTGCCGTGGTCCCAGCTCCGCGCCGTCAATTCGGCGAGCGCCGGCGCGAGGCTGTGTATCGGGTTGTCGGCGAGATCCGGATAGGCGACGTGGCCCTGGATGCCGTGCACCGTCAGCCGTCCAGACAGCGAACCGCGCCGGCCGATGCGTATCGTGTCGCCGAAGGTCTGCTGGCTGGACGGTTCACCGACGAGGCAGTAGTCGATGCGCTGGCCACGCTCGCCCAGCATCTCGACCACGCGGCGCGTGCCGTCGACCGACGGCCCTTCCTCATCGCTCGTGACCAGGAAGGCAATCGCGCCCTCGAAATGCGCGTGGCCGGCGATGAATTCTTCAGTGGCCGTGACCATCGCCGCGAGTCCGCTCTTCATGTCCGCGGCGCCGCGCCCGAACAGGAAGCCGTCGCGGATCACCGACTCGAAAGGGTCCGAGTGCCAGTGCTCGAGCGGGCCTGGCGGGACGACGTCGGTGTGGCCGGCGAAACAAAACACCGGACCAGTGCCTCCGCGGCGCAAGGCCCAGAAATTGTCGACGTCGCCGAAGCGCAGACGCTCGACGGCGAAGCCCAGCGGCTCGAGTCGCGCGATCAGGACTTCCTGGCAGCCGCCGTCGACCGGGCTGACCGACGGACGAGACAGTAGTTGCCGGGTCAGATCGAGGGTGGACGACATCGGTGCGGGCGCTCCTCGCCGTGGACCCATCCGGGCGCGGACCTTTATACGGGCGCGATGACGGCGCAGCAAGCCTCCCTGTGCCACAATTCCGTAACAAACGGGGCGTAGAACGACCGGGTTGCCCTCGTCAGGCAGGGTGCGGATGCAAACCTCTACGTTGATCCTTGCGCTATTGCTGCTGACGGCGGTCGCCTATCAGTTCGGCCGCGCTCGCTCGCTGCGTGTCGCCGGCGGTCCGCGCGGCGCGCGCAAGCTTCATTCGCTGCCGGCCTACTACGGCCTGCTGACGGCGATCTGGTGCAGCCTGCCGGCGCTCGCGGTCGTGCTGGGCTGGCAGGCGCTGGACGACCGCATCATCGCCGACCAGGTGGTCCGGTCGATGTCAGGCGCCGTACAGGAAATGGCGCCCGGTGAGCTTTCGCTGGTGCTGAACGACGTTCGCAACGTCGTCGCTGGCAATGTGACGTCGGAGTCCGTCGCACCCGAAATTGCCGCGGCCGCCGAGCGCTGGCAAAGACTCGATGGACTGAGTCGGACCGGTGCCGCCGTGCTCGCGCTGTGCGTCGCCCTGGCCGGCGGCTGGATCACGTTGCTGCGCATCTCGCCGGTATTGCGTGCCCGTAATCGCGTCGAGCAGATCGTGCGCTACGCGCTGATGGGTTGCTCGATGATCGCGATCCTCACGACCATCGGCATCGTCCTGTCAGTTCTCTACGAATCGCTGCAATTCTTCCGGCTCGTCCCGGTGACCGAGTTCATCTTCGGCACGCAATGGAGTCCGCAGCTTGCCATCCGGGCCGATCAGGTGGGTTCCTCAGGCGCCTTCGGTGCCGTGCCATTGTTCGCCGGCACCTTGTTGATCTCTTTCATCGCCATGGCGATCGCCGTGCCGGTGGGGTTGTTCTCTGCGATCTATCTCGCCGAGTACGCGAGTCGGGGGTTTCGCGCAATCACCAAGCCGGTGCTCGAGGTGCTGGCCGGGATCCCGACGGTCGTCTACGGTTTCTTCGCCGCGCTGACCGTGGCACCGTTGCTGCGCGGCCTCGGCGAACGCATCGGCCTCGAGGTGGCTTCCGAAAGCGCGCTGGCCGCCGGATTCGTCATGGGCATCATGATCATCCCGTTCGTGTCTTCGCTGGCCGACGACATGATCACGGCCGTGCCGCAATCGCTGCGCGACGGCTCCTATGGCCTCGGCGCCACGCATTCCGAGACCATCCGCAAGGTCGTGCTGCCGGCGGCGCTGCCGGGCATCGTCGGCGGCGTGCTGCTCGCCGTGTCGCGCGCGATCGGCGAGACCATGATCGTCGTGATGGCCGCTGGGCTTTCCGCGAACCTGACGGCCAACCCGCTCGAGGCCGTCACGACCGTGACCGTGCAGATCGTGACGCTCCTGGTCGGCGACCAGGAGTTCGACAGCCCCAAGACGCTCGCCGCCTTTGCACTCGGTCTCGTGCTGTTCCTGGTCACGCTGCTGCTCAACATCATCGCCCTGCAGGTCGTACGCCGCTATCGGGAGCAGTATGAATAGGCCGGAACCGGGGCAGGAGGCGCGGGAACAGGCGCGGGTCCGGCAGCTGGTGGAGCGGGGACTGCGTCGGCGCTATCGCGCCGAGTGGCGCTTCCGGGCCTACGGCCTCGCCGCGGCGGTCTCGGGTCTCCTGTTCGTCGGCTTCCTGTTCCTGTCGATCATCGGCACGGGCTACACAGCTTTCGTGCAGACCTATGTAAAAATTGACATTAAGTTCGATAAGGAACTAATTGATCCAGAAGTAAAAAAAGACACCGATACGCTGCGCGCCGGCGATTATTCTGGCGTGTTCAAGAAAGCCCTGCGCGAGAAGTTTCCGCAAGTCGAGGGGAGACGCGAGCTACGACAACTCTACGGGCTGGTCAGCGACGGCGCGGCCTTCGACCTTCGTGACCTCGTCCTCGCCGATCCCGGCCTGATTGGCCAGAGCCGCGAGCTCTGGCTGATCGCTTCCGATGACATCGACCAGCTCGTCAAGGGCAAGATCGACCGCGAACTGCCGGAAGACCAGCGCGTCGTCTCGGACTTGCAGCTCGGCTGGCTCGATGCGCTGGCTGCTGAGGAGCGCGTCGAAAGGCGATTCAACCGCATCTTCTTCACGGCCGGCGATTCGCGCGAGCCCGAGCAGGCCGGCGTGCTGGGCGCCGTGGTCGGCTCGGCCCTGACGCTGCTCGTGACGCTCCTGCTGTCGTTCCCGATCGGTGTCGCAGCGGCGGTCTACCTTGAGGAGTTCGCGCCGGCCAACCGGTTGACCGACCTGATCGAGGTCAACATCAACAATCTGGCCGCGGTGCCATCCATCGTCTTCGGCCTGCTGGGACTTGCGGTGTTCATCCGGTTCTTCGGCGTGCCGCGCTCGGCGCCGTTGGTCGGCGGCCTGGTGCTGACGTTGATGACGCTGCCGACGATCATCATCGCGAGCCGTGCGGCGATCAAGGCCGTGCCGCCGTCAATACGCGAGGCGGCGCTCGCGATGGGCGCGTCTCAGGTACAGGTGGTCGCGCATCACGTGCTGCCGCTCGCGATGCCCGGGATGCTGACCGGCGCGATCATCGGTATGGCACGTGCGCTCGGCGAATCGGCGCCGCTCCTGATGATCGGCATGGTCGCTTTCATCGCGGACATTCCGGGCGGATTCACCGACCCGGCCACAGTGCTGCCGGTGCAGGTGTTCCTGTGGGCGGACAGTCCGGAGCGCGCGTTCCTCGAACGCACCTCGGGCGCTATCATCGTTCTGCTGGCTTTCCTGCTGGTCATGAACGCGGCGGCGGTGATCCTGCGGCAGAAGTTCGAGCGGCGCTGGTGAGCGTCATGGATTCGGGAGTGCGTAGCATGGCAGTCGAAACGCAACCGCCGAGCCGCAGCGCGGCGCTCGAAACCGCGACGGCCGCGGCGGGGGGCAGCGAACCGACGGCCCGGCGCACGGTCGGCGACGTGACCGTGCCGAATCCCGTGATGAGTTGCCGCCAGGTCAACGTGCATTACGGCGACAAGCACGCCATCAGGGATGTCAATCTCGACGTCGCGCATAACGAGGTCATCGCGATGATCGGGCCGTCGGGCTGTGGCAAGAGCACATTGCTGCGCTGCCTCAACCGGCTGAACGACACCATACCGACGGCGGTCGTGACCGGCACGATCACGCTGGACGGGCAGGACATCTACGAGCGGCGCCAGGATGTCGTGCAGCTGCGCGCACGCGTCGGCATGGTGTTCCAGAAGCCGAATCCTTTTCCGAAGTCCGTGTACGAGAATGTCGCCTATGGGCCGCGCATCCACGGGCTCGCTGCCGATCGCACCGAACTCGACGAGATCGTGCAGACCGGCCTGCAGCGCGCGGGATTGTGGGAGGAGGTCAAAGACCGCCTCGACCAGCCCGGCACCGCGCTGTCGGGCGGCCAGCAGCAGCGGCTGTGCATCGCGCGCACCATCGCCGTGGGGCCGGAAGTGATCCTGATGGACGAGCCCTGCTCGGCGCTCGATCCGATCGCGACCGCGAGGATCGAGGACCTCATCGACGAGCTCCGGCAGAACTACGCGATCTGCATCGTCACGCATTCGATGCAGCAGGCCGCGCGCGTATCGCAGCGCACGGCTTACTTCCACCTCGGGGATCTGATCGAAGTCGGCTCGACCGACATGATCTTCACCAACCCGAAGCACCGGCTCACGGAAGGCTACATCACGGGCCGCTTCGGCTAGGAGCTGGAGAGCGGATCGGAGCGCTTGCTGGCCGGGCGGGACTCCACTCGCTCGTTCAGAAGAACGGACATTCACTCGCTCGCGGGTCCCGCCCGGCCAGCCCGCGCAGAGACACGCATTCCCGTTCGTCGCGAATCGCCGCTGTTGTGACTCGCGTGAGCCGGTGCTTCGATGACCTACGCGTGTTGCTGCGCGAGCGCAGCAGGCCGGGCGCGGGCGAAAGGGCCGGGACCCCGCGAGCGAGCGCGTAAGTTCCGGCGGCGCGAACGAGCGGGGGTCCCGGCCACTGCGCCCACGCCCTGCCTCCGCTACATCCGCAGCAGCTCGTTGATCGAGGTCTTGGCTCTGGTTTGGGCGTCGACGCGCTTGACGATCACGGCGCAATAAAGGGAGTGAGTGCCATCCGCCGCGGGGAGGCTGCCGGGCACGACCACCGCGCCCGAGGGTACGCGCCCGTAATGAATCTCGCGTGTTTCGCGATCGTAGATGCGGGTGCTGGCGCCGATGAACACGCCCATCGAGAGCACTGCGCCGCGCTCGACGATGACGCCCTCGACGACCTCCGAACGGGCGCCGATGAAACAATCGTCCTCGATGATGGTGGGCTGCGCCTGCGGCGGCTCCAGCACCCCACCGATTCCAACGCCGCCGGACAGGTGCACGTTGCGACCGATCTGTGCGCAGGATCCGACCGTGGCCCAGGTATCGACCATGGTGCCGGAGCCGACATGCGCCCCGACATTGACGAAGCAGGGCATCAGGACCGCGTCGGCGGCGACATGCGCACCCTCGCGCACGATCGCGCCCGGCACCACGCGCACCCCGTCGGCGCGAAAGCGCGCGGCGTCGTACGCAGCGTACTTCAGCGGCAGCTTGTCGTAGAAGCGCAGGCCGCCGGCGTCCTGCACGGTGTTGTCGTGCGTGCAGAAGTAGAGCAGTACGGCTTTCTTGAGCCATTCGTTGACGCGCCAGCCGCCGTCGACCGGCTCAGCGACGCGGACCCGGCCACTGCCCAGCATTTCGAGGCACTGGTCCAACGCGTCCATCAACTCGCGCGGCGCGCGTCCCGGGGAGAGCTCCGAGCGCCGTTCGAATCCCGCCTCGATCAGTTTGCGCAATTGGTCCATGGGCAGGCCGGGATCAGGCCGCGGCATCGCGCGTGTCGAGCGCGCGCTGCACGGCGTCGGCGAGAGCCGCGCGGCGGGATTCCTCGAGCGGACGGCTCATCTCGTCGGTCACGTGGAAAACATCCTCCGCGCGCTCGCCGACCGTCATGATCTTGGCGCCGTGCAACTCGACGCGCTGGTCCCACAGGACCTTGCCGATCTCGGACAGCAATCCCGGCCGGTCGGCCGCGACGACCTCCAGGATAGTACGCCCGTTCTCCGCGTCGTCGCTGAATGTCACCTGCGTCGGCGTCGTGAACATGCGCGCCTGGCGCGGCATGCGCCGGGTCACTGCGGGCGTCGCTGCGTTCCGATCGGTCAACGCCTGGGACAGCAGCCGCTCGATGCCGGTCATACGCTGACGATCCGTGATCGGCATGCCGGTGTCCTCGAGCACGAGATAGCTGTCGAGGCTCGCACCGTCGGTGGTCGGCGTGATGCGCGCGTCCTGGATGCTGAGGCCCATCTGGTCGAGCGCCGCGGTCGCGCGCGCGAAGCTGTGCCGGCGCCCGCGCGTGTGGACCAGCACCACGGTGGCGCCGCCGCGTCCCGGATGTTCCGCGACGGCGACCAGCGGGCCGGTATCGGCAGGATCGCGCGCAGCGAGCCGTTCGGTGTGCCAGGCGATTTCCGCCGCCGAATGACGCAGGAAGTAGGTGTCGGTCAGTGCCGACCAGACGCGATCGACGGCCGCGGCATCGACACCCGCGGGCTCGAGCAGGTCGCGCGCCTGCATCTGGGTTTCGGCGACGAGCTGCTCACGGTCGATCGGGCTCTCGAGTCCGCGGCGCAGCGCCTGCTTGACGCGTTCGTAGAATTCGTCGAATAGCGTCGCCTTCCAGGAATTCCACATTTTCGGATTCGTGCCGCGAACGTCGGCGACGGTCAGCGCATAGAGGTAATCGAGCCGGGTCTGGTCGCCAACCTCGCGCGCAAAGGCATTGACGACCTGCGGGTCGGCGATGTCCTGCTTCTGCGAAGTCACCGACAGCATCAGGTGATGGCGTACCAGCCACGCGACCAGGCGCGCGTCGTAACGCGACAAGCCCTGCTCGAGGCAAAAAGCCTCGGCGTCCACCGCGCCGAGCTCGGAATGGTCACCTCCGCGCCCTTTGGCGATGTCGTGGAAGATCGCGGCCAGGTAGGCGAGTTCCGGCTTGGGCAGCGAGCGGAAGATCTCGGAAAGCTTGGGAAACTCGTGGTCGTAGCGCTCGAGAGCGAAACGCCGCAGGTTGCTGACGACGAACAGCGTGTGCGCATCCACCGTGTAGGCATGGAACAGGTCGTACTGCATGCGGCCCACGATGCGGCCGAACGCGGGGATGTAGCGACCCAGCACGCCGTAGAGGTTCATGCGGCGCAGCTCATGAGTCACGCCGGCCGGAGCCTCGAGAATCTCGAGGAACAGCCGGTGATTGCGGGGGTTCTGGCGGAACTCCTCGTCGATCAGCCAAAGGTTCTGCGTGACGAGGCGAATCGTGTTGGCGCGCACACCCATGAGCCGCGGGTTCTGCTGCAGCACGAGGAACAGCTCGAGCAGTGCCGAGGGATTCCGCACGAATACGTCCTCACCGGTCACCTCCAGATACTCGTCGCGCTCCTGGAAATGTCGCGACAACGGTACCGCCGGCGCGTCGCGATCGGCCAGGATCTCCTCGCGGAAATGCTGCAGCAGGAGCTCATTCAACCAGCTCACGAACATCGCGGTACGGTAGTAGCGCTGCATGAACTGCTCGACCGCAAGCGTGTAGGTCGCGTCCTCGTAGCCGAACATGCGCGCGAGGCGGATCTGGTGGTCGAATAGCAGGCGATCCTCGCGCCGCTGCGTGACCAGGTGCAGGGCGAAGCGGATACGCCACAGATAGGACTGGGCGGCTTGCAGTTGCGCCAGCTCGCGCGCGGTCAGGAAACCGTGGCCGGCCAGCTCCTGCAGCGTGTCGGCGCCGAAATGGCGCTTGGCGACCCAGCCGATGGTCTGCAGGTCCCTGAGCCCGCCGGGGCTCTGTTTCACATTGGGCTCGAGGTTGTAGGCCGTGTCGTGGTAGCGATGGTGGCGTTCCGCCTGCTCCCGCACCTTGGCGTCGAAGAAATCCCTCGAAGACCAGAGTCGATCAGGGGCGAGCGCACGGCGCATGGCGGTGAGTAGCGGCAGAGGCCCGGCGAGTAGCCTTGCTTCGATCAGGGTCGTCGCGACGCTGATGTCGGCCAGCGCCTCACGCTGGCAGTCGTCGATCGTGCGCACGCTGTGGCCGATCTCGAGCCCGATGTCCCACAGGAACGTCAGGAACCTCTCGAGTGCGGCGGTCCAGCCCGGTTGTTCGCCCTGCGGCAGCAGCACCATGACGTCGATGTCGGAGCAGGGCAACAACTCGCCGCGCCCGTAGCCGCCGACCGCGACCAGCGCGAGCGTATCGGCGGCACTGCCTGCATGCATCTCCCAGGCGCGGACCAGGAGCGCGTCGACCAGCAGGGCGCGGTCGCGCACCAGCGTCTCGACCGGTTCCTCGGCGTGAAAGCGGCGCGCCAGCTCGCGGTCGCCTTCCTCGAGCGCCGCGCGGAAATCGCGGAGCGGCTCGCTGGCCGCTGGGAGCTTCGCCTTGAGCGAGTCGACAAAGGCCCACGGCGGCGACGCGCCTGTCGCGACGGGTGCCGGCCCTTCGCTCGCTTCGGTGATTGCGCGCATCGCTCAACCGCGCGCGCGGTCGGCGCTGCCTAAGGTGAGAACCTCGAATCCGTCCGCCGTCACCAGCACCGTGTGCTCCCATTGGGCCGACAGAGAGTGGTCCTTCGTGACGACGGTCCAACCATCGGCCAGGAGCTTCACGTGCCGGCGACCCGCGTTGACCATCGGTTCGACCGTGAAAGTCATGCCGGGCACGATTTCGAGACCGGTGCCGGGCTCGCCGTAATGCAGCACCTGCGGGTCCTCGTGAAAGATCCGGCCGATGCCGTGTCCGCAATATTCGCGCACCACCGAATAACCCTGGGACTCGACATATTGCTGGATGGCGTGGCCCAGGTCGCCGAGCCGGCGGCCGGGCGTTACCTGCCGGATGCCGAGCCACATGGCCGCGAACCCGACGTCGCAGAGACGCCGGGCCTGCACCGAGCCGTCGCCGACCAGGAACATCCGGCTGGTATCGCCGTGGAAGCCGTCCTTGATCACGGTGACGTCGAGATTGACGATGTCACCGGGGCGCAGCTGCCGGTCGCCCGGGATGCCATGGCAGACGACATGGTTGACCGAGCTGCAGATCGACTTCGGAAATCCCTTGTAATTCAAGGGCGCCGGAATCGCCTGTTGCTCCGTGACGATGTAGTCATGGCAGATCCGGTCCAGTTCCCCGGTGGTCACGCCGGGCACCACCCGGGGTGCAACCATGTCCAGAACGTCGGCTGCCAGGCGGCCGGCGACCCGCATCGCCTGTTGTTCAGCGGGCGACTTGATGGAAACCTGGGCCTGTCGCGCCATCAGCATGGATGCATAGCGTCTATCGCGTTGTTTCGACGGGACAAAGATGGTATAAAGCGCGGCGTTTTTTCTCAACCAAATCCACACGCGTATCGTCACGTGCGGCCGGGTGCCGGACCTTCGGGTCTGGTTGCCGCATGCGGATTCGCGGAGGGCAAACCCGAACCAAGGAGTGATCATGGCCAGCGTGTCCATGCGGCAGATGCTGGAAGCGGGTGTCCATTTCGGCCACCAGACCCGCTTCTGGAACCCGAAGATGGCCCCCTTCATCTTCGGCGAGCGGAACAAGATCCACATTATCAACCTCGAGAGGACGCTGCCCCTGTACAACGAGGCGGCGGCCTTCATCAAGGGCGTGGTCGCGGACGGCGGCAAGGTGCTGTTCGTTGGCACCAAGCGAAGCGCCAGGGACGCGATCCTGGCCGAGGCGAGCCGCTGCGGCATGCCCTATGTAAACCAGCGCTGGCTGGGCGGAATGCTGACCAACTTCAAGACGATCCGGCAGTCGATCAAGCGCCTGCACGAACTCGAGGAAATGCGTGACTCCGGCGCGCTCGACCGGCGCAACAAGAAAGAGGCGCAGACGCTCAGGCGCGAGATGGACAAGCTGACGCGCAGCCTCGGAGGCATCAAGGAGATGAACGCGCTGCCGGACGCGTTGTTCGTCGTCGACGTCGGTCATGAAGAGATCGCGGTGCACGAAGCGCGGAAGCTCGGGGTCCCGGTCGTCGCGGTCGTGGACAGCAACTGCTCGCCGGATGGCATCGACTACGTGATCCCGGGTAACGACGACGCCATGAAGGCGATCCAGCTCTATGCGGCAGGTGTCGCCGACGCGGTGCTGGACGGCAAGACCTCGGTACCTGTCGTGCCCGCGGGCGAGGACGAGTTCGTCGAACTGGACGAGGAAGGGCAGCCGCGCCGGAAGGCCGCGGCTCGCGGACCGCGCAGGGCGGCAAACATTCGACGCAAGGCGCCAGCGCGGACCCGCGCGGCGGTCGCGGCCGTTCCGGCTGAAGCAGCCGCGGCAGAGGCGGCGGCAACCGAGCCAGCCGCGACCGAGGCAGCCGCGGCGGAGGCTGCAGCAGTAGCAGGCGCCGATGCGACGGAAGCGGCGGACCTGGTGGATGACGAAGTGATCGTGGGCGTGGTGCCGGAGACGGGGCGCGCCAAGCCCGCGATACGGCGCCGTTCAGGGCCGAAAAAGTCGGACCAGAACGGGGAATGACGGTGACTATCACGGCCGACGTGGTCAAGACCCTGCGCGAGCGCACCGGCGCCGGCATGATGGAATGCAAGAAGGCGCTGGTCGAGACCGGCGGCGACCTGGACGCGGCGGTCGAGATCATGCGCAAGGCGGGTCTTGCGAAAGCCGACAAGAAGGCCGCCCGGATCGCGGCCGAGGGCACCGTGGTCGCGGCCAGGAGCGCCGACGGCCGGACCGCGATTCTGGTCGAGGTCAATTGCGAAACCGATTTCGTCACGCGCGAGCAGGAGTTCCAGGCGTTCGCCACTGCGGTGGTCGCAGCCGCATTGCAGGCGTCGATCACGACCGCTGATGCCGTATCGTCGCTGACGATGCCGGGCGGCGCGACGGTCGAAGAGACACGCCGCAACCTGATCGCCCGGATCGGCGAGAACATCACGATCCGTCGCCTCGGCAGGCTGACGGCGCCCTCGATCATCGGCAGCTACGTGCACGGCACCCGCATCGGCACGCTGGTGGGCCTCAAGGGCGGCGATGCTACGCTCGCCAGGGACCTCGCAATGCACGTTGCCGCAGCGAGCCCGCAGTACGTCCTGCCCACTGATGTGCCGGAGCCGACGCTCGCCAAGGAGCGGGAGATCCTCGCCGCGCAGGCAGCCGCCGAGGGCAAGCCCGCATCGATCGTCGACAAGATGGTCGAGGGGCGGCTGCGCAAGTACCTGGGCGAGATCTGCCTGACCGGGCAGCCGTTCGTCAAGGACCCCGATACGACCGTCGGCAGGATCCTGGAAGCTGCCGGGGCCGCCGTTACCGGGTTCCTGCGCTACGAAGTCGGCGAAGGAATCGAGAAGAAGCAGGAGAATTTCGCGGAGGAGGTCATGGCTCAGGTCAAGGCTGCGGAGTGCCGGCCCTGAGGCCGATGAGCGGGAGCAGGACCAGGAACCCCGCCACGGCGGGGTTCCTTATAATTGACTTGGTTCGATGAGGGGGGATGGGCATGGCGGATTCGCAGGCCCGTAAGTCGCTTTCGCGGATACTGCTGAAAGTCAGCGGCGAGGCACTGCTCGGCGCGGAGGAGTACGGCATCGACCCGGTCATCCTCAAGCGGGTCGCCGGTGAGATTCGCGACGTCATGGCGCGCGGCGTCCAGGTCGCGGTCGTGGTTGGCGGCGGCAACATCTTCCGCGGCGCGGGCCTTGCGCGGGCCGGCATGGATCGCGTCACCGCCGATCACATGGGCATGCTCGCGACGGTGATGAACGGCCTGGCGCTGCAGGACGCGCTGGAGTCGCTCGGCATTTTCGCCCGGGTGATGTCCGCGGTGCGCGTGCAGGAAGTCTGCGAGGACTACATCCGGCGCCGCGCGGTGCGGCACCTCGAGAAGGGCCGCTGCGTGATCTTCGCGGCCGGCACCGGCAATCCCTTCTTCACGACCGACACGGCAGCATCGCTGCGCGCGATCGAGATCGGGGCCGACCTGCTGCTGAAGGCGACCAAGGTCAACGGAATCTACGACGATGACCCGGTGCGCAATCCGCGCGCGAAACGCTACCGGACCCTGTCGTTCGACCAGGTGCTCGACGACCGCCTCGGCGTCATGGACGCGACGGCGATCGTCATGTGCCGCGACAACGGTCTGTCGCTCCGGGTCTTCAACCTGATGAACGAAGGCGATCTGTTGCGCATCGTCGACGGCGAGGACGTCGGGACGCTGGTCGCGAACGGGCTGTAGCCGGTTTCAGCGAGGACGCAGTCATGCTCGAGGAGATGAATCGCGACGCGACACAACGCATGTCCAGATGCGTCGCGACATTGCGGGATCATTACCGGAAAATGCGCACCGGCCGCGCCAACACCGGCCTGCTCGAAGGCATCAAGGTCGAGTATTATGGCACCGAAGTGCCGCTGAACCAGGTCGCCAACGTCACGGTGGAGGACTCGCGGACACTTGCGGTCACGCCCTGGGACAAGTCGGCTGTCAGCGCGGTCGAAAAAGCGATCCTGAAATCCGACCTGGGCCTGACGCCCAATACCGCCGGGCAGGTGATCCGGCTGCCGCTGCCGCCCATGACCGAAGAGCGCCGGCGCGAGCTGACCAAGGTCGCGCGCCACGAGGCCGAGAATGCCCGCGTGGCGGTCCGCGCCGTGCGCCGCGACCTCATGAACGAACTGAAGGAAATGCTGAAGGAGAAGCTGATCTCCGAGGACGACGACCGGCGCGCCCAGGACGAGATCCAGAAACTGACTGACCGGCATGTGCACGATATCGATGCCGTGCTCGCCGAAAAAGAAAAAGAACTGCTGCAGGTCTGAGATGCCGGTATCCGCCACCGAACTGCCCAGCGCGGGCCCGGTGCCGCGCCACGTCGCCGTGATCATGGACGGCAACGGCCGCTGGGCCGAGCAGCGCTCGCTGCCGCGCGCCGCCGGACATCGTGCCGGCGCGCGTACCGTCCGCTCCACGATCGAACATTCGGTGCGCCGCGGCGTGGCAGCGCTGACGCTGTTCGCGTTCTCGAGCGAGAACTGGCAGCGGCCGGCCGAGGAGGTCGGCGTGTTGATGCAGCTCTTCCTCGAGGCACTCGATCGCGAGGTAGCGGAACTGGACGCGAATGGCGTCCGCCTGCGGTTCATCGGCGACCGCTCGCGGCTTGCGCCGGCGCTGGTCGAGCGGATGTCCGCGGCGGAAGCGCGCACCGTGGACCACCGTCGCCTGGACCTGGTCGTGGCCGTCGCCTACGGCGGCCGCTGGGATCTCACGCAGGCCGCGCAGCGGCTGGCCCGCGAGGCCATCGCCGGGACGCTCGAACCGGGAAAGCTCGACGAGTCCGCGCTTGCGGGGCATCTCGCGACGGCCGGGCGCGCAGAGCCGGATCTATTCATTCGCACCGGCGGCGAGCGGCGCATCAGTAACTTCCTGCTGTGGGATCTGGCCTACACGGAATTGTGGTTCACCGACACGCTGTGGCCCGACTTCGACGAAGCGAGCTACGAGACTGCGCTCCTGGACTTCGCGGGGCGTCAGCGCCGCTTCGGCCGCACCGCGGCCCAGCTGCGGAGCGGCTGATGCTCGCACAGCGGGTCATGACGGCGATTGGCCTCGTGGTGGTGCTCGCGCTCGTCCTGCTGGTGCTGCCGCCGCCGTTCGCGGTGGCGGCGCTCGCCGCGATGATCCTGGCAGGCAGCTGGGAATGGGCTGCGCTGGCCGGACTCGAGCGGCCCGCGGCGCGTGTCGCCTATGTCGGCGCCTGCGCCCTCGTGATGGCCGGCCTGTGGCTCGCGACCCAAGGACTCGATCGCTTCGAGGGCGTGCTGATCGTGGTCATGCTGGGCTGGGTGCCCCTGTTCGGGTGGATTGTGCTAGCGCCCGGCGGCAGAAACGAGGCGCTCGCAGCTGTTGCGGGTTTGTGGGCGCTGGCGCCGATGTGGCTCGCGCTCGCCCGGTTGTATCTGCAGCCCGACCATGGCCGGGAACTGGTCATCTTCGTGCTGGTCCTGGCCTGGGCGGCTGACATCGGGGCCTACTTCGCAGGCCGGTATTTTGGGCGCCTGCGTCTCGCGCCCAGGGTCAGCCCCAACAAGACCTGGGAAGGCGTGCTCGGCGGCCTGTTCGCCGGGTTGCTGGTCGCCCTCGTCGGCATGAGATGGTTTGATTTGCCGGCGCTCGCATTTCTGTCGCTTTGTATCGCCGGCGTGCTGGTGTCCGTGGTTGGCGACCTCGTCGAAAGCATGCTCAAGCGCCAGCGCGGCATGAAAGACAGCGGGAACCTGCTGCCCGGCCACGGTGGCGTGCTGGATCGCATCGACAGCCTGACTTCGTCGGTACCGCTCCTGGCGCTGGGCCTCTGTTGGCTCGGGCTCGTGGCATGAAGGGCCTGGTCATCCTGGGATCGACGGGCTCGATCGGGGAGAGCACCCTCGACGTCGCCACGCGCCACCCTGACCGATTCCGGATCATCGGCCTCGCGGCCCATTCCAACGAGGAAGCGCTGTACCAGCAATGCCTGCGTTGCCGGCCAGCCTACGCCGCGATGCTGGACACCGCCGCGGCTGGCAGGCTGAAAGAGCGTCTCGCCGCTGCGCGATCGGAGACGCGCGTGCTGGCGGGACCGGAGGCGCTCGTCACAGTGGCGACCCTCCCGGAAGCTGCACTCGTGATGGCGGCAATCGTGGGCGCCGCGGGACTCGCCCCGACGCTGGCCGCGGCCGCGGCTGGCAAGCAGCTCCTGCTCGCCAACAAGGAAGCGCTGGTACTGGCGGGGGCGCTCCTGATCGATACCGCGCGCAACTCCGGTGCCCGGATCCTGCCCATCGACAGCGAACACAACGCGGTCTTCCAATGCCTGCCGCCGGCGCCCGCGAGCGGCGGGCCACCGCCCGGCGTAACCCGCATCGTATTGACCGCCTCGGGCGGCCCGTTCCTGAAGACGCGCCGCGAAGACCTGGCCGCGGTGACTCCCGAACAGGCCGTCGCGCATCCGAATTGGCGCATGGGCCGCAAGATCTCGGTCGATTCCGCGACGCTCATGAACAAGGGCCTGGAACTGATCGAGGCCTGCCACCTGTTCGCGGTCGGCCCCGACCGCGTCAGGATCGTCATTCACCCGCAGAGCATCGTGCATTCGCTGGTCGAGTTCGACGACGGTTCGGTGCTCGCCCAGATGAGCAATCCGGACATGCGCGTGCCCATCGCCCATGCGCTCGGCTGGCCGGACCGGATCGCATCCGGTGTAGAATCCCTGGACCTCGTGCGGGTTGCCAAGTTATCTTTCGAAGCCCCTGATCTGGAACGATTTCCCTGCCTCGGGCTCGCGGAAAAGGCGGCCCGGGCCGGTGGCACGGCGCCGGCGGTTGCCAACGCCGCCAACGAGGCGGCCGTGGCAGCGTTTCTCGAGAGGAGGCTGAACTTTGCCGACATCGCGGCGGTCATTGACAGCGTGTTGCAGCAGCATCAGGTAAGGCCGGTTCGAATCCTGGACGACGCCCTGGCCGCCGATGCCTGGGCACGCGACAGGGCGAGCGCCGCGCTATCCACCCGCCTGGCGGCCGGCGCATGAGTTTCGGCATCACCTCGCTGCTGGCTTTCGTGGTCGCGATCGGTGTCCTGGTCTCGGTGCATGAGTACGGCCACTTCTGGGTCGCACGCCGGCTTGGATTCAAGGTGCTGCGCTTTTCGCTCGGCTTCGGCAAGCCGATCCTGACGCGCGTCGGCCGGGATCCGGATCGGATCGAATACGTGCTGGCGGCGATTCCGCTCGGCGGTTACGTGCGCCTGCTCGACGAGCGCGAAGGCCCGCTGCCTGCCGGCGAGGAGCACCGGGCTTTCAACCGCCGGCCACCGATGGCACGCATCGCCGTGCTGCTGGCAGGTCCCTGCGCGAATTTCCTGTTTGCGATCGTCGCTTACTGGATCCTGTTCATGTACGGGATTCCGGGATTGAAGCCGGTGATCGGACAGGTGGCCGAAGGCTCGCACGCGGCCGCGGCGGACCTGCGTCCCGATGACGAGCTGATCCGCGTGGCCGGCCGCAGCACGCCGACACGCCAGGCGGCGGTGCTCGGCATTCTGGAAGAAGTTGTCGCTAGTGGCCGAGTGCCGCTCGCGGTACGCGGCCGTGACGGGGGCGAGCGGGAGCTCGAGATCGTCGTGCCGGCCGCGGAGCGCCGCGCGCTGACCGAGCCTGGAATCCTGTTGCGCGGCCTTGGTCTCTCGTTCTGGTCGCCGCCGTTGCCCGTCGTGGTCGGCGAATTGACGAGCGGATATCCCGCCGAGCTCGCCGGGATCGCGCTTGGCGACGCGATTGTCGAGGTCGAGGGCCGGCCGGTCGCCGACTACGCGGATTTCGTGGTAGCGATACAGGCGCGCCCCGGAAAGTCCACGCAGCTGGTCGCTCTGCGTGGCGGGACACGACTTGAATTCACGCTCGTGCCGAAAGAGGTCGTCGACGGTGGTCGGACCATCGGAAAAATTGGCCTGGGCGCGGATGCGGACGCCGGTCCGGGATTCCCGGAATCGATGCGAACCGTAGAGCGCTACGACCCGCTCGCCGCCGTCGGGCCGGCGGTGCGCGAAACCTGGGACAAGAGCGCG
>CAYZDW010000079.1:0-3094 GCA_964477175.1 uncultured Steroidobacteraceae bacterium
GCAAGAGATCCATGACGAGTTCCGGCTCCTGGCTGTAGGGCAGCTCGAGCACATAGCTGCCGTCGGCCTCGATGCGTCCTGCCTGGCGCGAATGCCAGACCTCGTTGGCCACCCAGCGCGCGCGTTCCGGCGTGAAGCGCAACACCGCGGTCTGCGTTTCAGCACCGGCGAAGATCCCGTAACCGGCGCCCAATACGCGGTCCATGCTTTCGTCGGCGACCTCGCGGGCCGGCTCTTCCACCACCTGCGCGCTCCTGATCGCGTCCACTGCGAACACGCGAAGATCCTTGCGCACATGGCACCAGGCGTCGAGATACCAGTTGTAGCGGTAATGAACGAGACGCTGCGGCGATACAACGCGCTCGCTCAGTTCGCCGCTGCCACGCTTGAGGTGGCGGATGCGGATGCGGCGACGGCTGAGCAGCGCGACCGACAGCGCCTCGAAGACCTCGCGGTTGACCCGGCGAGTGCCGAGCGCGAGCACGCGGATGCGGCGACGGATCTCGCGATGCCCACGATCGCCACGCTCGAGCAGCGCCCGCAACCGCGTGCGCAATGGATCGAGCTGCCGGCCCAGCAGGCCGGGCTCGAGACGTTCGAGCAGGTGCTCTATTTCGAGCAGCGCATAAATCTCGGCCGGGCTGAACCAGACGCCGGGCAGCTCGGCGACGTCGGAGTCGGGATCGAGCACGTAGGCCTCGCGCTCGCGTGACCAGATGATCGGCACGTTCAGCCGGTCGCGCAGGTACTCGATGTCGCGCTTGAAGGTCGCGTGCGAGATTTCGAGTTCTTCCACGACCTCGCGCCGCGTCAGGGCGCCCTTTTCAATCAGCCGGCGCCGGATCTTGTAGAAGCGCTCGGTGCGATCCATTCGTTCACTTCGCGGGCGCGAGGCGCAGCAGGCGGCCGGCGTCTTCATCCGTCAGCAGATACAGGGCACCATCCGGTCCCTCACGGATGTCGCGAACGCGCTCACCGACGGGGAAGCGCTCCTCGGCCTTCACCTTGCCGTCCGCGCCGATTTCGAGTCGCGCGACCAGCTTGGCCGCGAGCGCCCCGACGAAAAGATTGCCTTTCCAGGCCGGGAAGACATCGCCCGTGTAGAACGTCATGCCCGACGTCGCGATCGACGGCACCCAGTAATACAGCGGCTGCTCCATGCCAGGTTTCTCCGTGCCCTCGCCGATTGCCGGCCCGCTGTACTCACGGCCATAGGTGATTATTGGCCAGCCGTAATTGCGGCCGGCCTCGGGCAGGTTGATTTCGTCGCCGCCACGCGGGCCATGCTCGTGTGCCCACAGGCGGCCCGTGGCGGGATCGAGCGTCGCACCCTGCACATTGCGATGCCCGAGCGACCAGATCTCTGGCAATGCGCCGCTGCGGCCGACGAAGGGGTTGTCGGCGGGTACCCCGCCGTCCCGCGTGATGCGCACGATCTTGCCGAGATGCGTGCCGAGGTCCTGCGCGCTTTGTCGCTCGCTATTGCGCTCGCCCAGCGTGACAAACAAGGTCCCGTCGCGTGCGAATACGAGCCGGGAGCCAAAGTGATGGTCGCTTTTCACCTTCGGCGACTGGCGGAAGATGACCTGAAGTTCGGCGAGCCGCGCGCCGTCGAGCTTCGCGCGAGCGACCGCCGTGCCGTTGACATCGCCGTCGCCCGGCTCCGCGTAGGACAGGTAGATCGAGGAGTTTGCGCTGAAATCCGGATCCAGCACGACGTCGAGCAGGCCGCCCTGCCCCACGGCATGCACGGCCGGCACACCGGCGATTGGCGCGGAGACCTCACCCTTCATCGTGACGTAGCGCAGCCGTCCGGGCCGTTCCGTCACGAGCATGCGACCGTCCGGCAGGAAGGCGAGGCTCCAGGGATGCTCGAGGCCGCTCGCGACAGTCGTGAGCTGCACCCGTTCATTCACGGTGGCCGGCAATCCGGATTGCCCCTGGCAGGCGCCCGCCGCCGCGGCCAAGGCCACGAATGCGGACCATCGCGTCGCCACGTCGCGCCACATCATGCCGTCACCTCCACGTTGCCGTTCCTGACCGCGACTGGGTAGGTGCGCAGCGCCTTCTCGCCGCGCACGGCATTCAAGAGCTGGATGCCAGGCGGAAAGTTCGCCCAACGCACGACCGCGCCCGTTGCGATATCGAAGCGCGCGCGATGCAGCGGGCACTGCACCTGGCAACCCTCGACGATCTCGCCGCGCGCGAGTGGCCCGAAGGTGTGCGTGCACTGGGCCTGGGTCGCAAAGAAACCGTTGTCAAGGTGATACACGACCACGCGCGTATCGCCCGCCTTCAATGACTTCATGCTGCCGACCGGCAGGTCCTGAGCGCGGCAGACGACGTGCTGGGCCATCTCAGCTCGCAGCGACGCGCGTGATGATGTAGCCGCCCGACTTGGGATCGAACTCAAGGTCGATCAGCTTGCGGTCGCGGGCCTCCTCCAGCAGCTTGCCGAATGTCTTGAAGCCGTAGTAGCTCTCGTTGAATCCGGGCTTGCGCCGCTTGATGGCCTGCTTGACCATCGAACCCCAGACCTTTTCCTCGGCATCGCGCTCGCCGAACAGATCCTCGGCGGTCTCGACGGCGAGATCGATGCCTTCCTGGCGACGGTCATCGGGGCTCGCAGGTGCCTTCGACTCGGCCTTGGTCGTCTTTTCGCGGCGCGCGCTGCGGCCGCGGCTCTCGCCGCGCACCAGGTCGTCGTAATAGATGAACACGTCGCAGCCGCTGATCAGGAGATCGGAGGTCGAGTTCTTGACCCCGACTCCGACGACGACTTTGTTGTTTTCGCGCAGCTTGATGACCAACGGTGAGAAATCCGAGTCGCCGCTGATGATCACGAAGGTGTCGACGTGCGACTTCGTGTAGCACAGATCGAGTGCGTCGACGACCATGCGGATGTCCGCCGAGTTCTTGCCGGACATCCGCACATGCGGGATCTCGATGAGTTCGAAGGCGGCCTCGTGCAGGTCGCGCTTGAACGCCTTGTAGCGGTCGAAGTCGCAGTAGGCCTTCTTGACCACGATGTGCCCTTTGAGCAGAAGGCGTTCGAGCACCTTCTGGATGTCGAACCGCGCGTAATGGGCATCGA
>CAYZDW010000080.1:0-3028 GCA_964477175.1 uncultured Steroidobacteraceae bacterium
CGCGGGCTGGCTGACTTGCCGGTCCGGCGTCAAGAATACCGCGTTCTGATCGGGAGTTCATGATGGCCGCTGCGAAGTCACTCCGGTTTCCTTACGACCAGAAGCCCTACGATTACCCGGGCGATGCGTTGCAGAAATCCTGGGGCAGGCTGCATGCCGGCGATCGCGAGCCATTTCCCGAGACGCCGCAGTTGCAGCAGGCCTGGCGCGCGTTCCATCGCGGTGATTTCAGCGATGCGATTTCGCTGGGTTCGAAACTCGGCCCGCAGGGCGCATCGGTCGCCAACAAGGCGGCGGCCGTCGCGGCGACTTACCTTGAGGAAGACGATCGCCGCGCCATCCGCCTGCTTGAAGATGCCACGAAAAGGGCGGACGAGGCGACGACCGCGCTACCCGATTACGCGAATGCCTGGTATCTGCAGGCATTCGTGCTGGGCCGTTACGCGCAGCGCGTGTCGATCGTCGAGGCGCTGGCCGAGGGGATCGGCGGCAAGGTTCACGAAGCGCTTGAGCGGAGCATCGCACTGGAGCCGAAGCACGCCGATGCGCACATCGCGCTCGGGCTCTATCACGCGGAGATCATCGACAAGGTCGGCGCGCTCGCCGGCCGGCTGACCTACGGCGCCGATGCGGCGAAGTCGGTCAAGTACTTCGAGCAGGCGCTGAAGCTGAATCCTTCCTCCGCGATCGCGCACATGGAATTCGCGAACGGGCTCCTGATGCTGCACGGAGACAAGCAGAAAGCCCGGGCCGTGGAACTGTACCGCAAGGCCGCCGCCTGCAAGCCCGCCGATGCGATGGAGCGCCTCGACGTCGAACAGGCCAAGGCAGAACTGGAATGAACCGGAGTCCTGCTATCGCTCGGACTTGAGATAGGGGCCGAGCAACAGCGACAGCACGATCTTCTCGAATTCGTCGTGAAAGCGCGCGGTCACGGCGGCCGGATCCGGGACGCGCTTGTAGTCTGCGATCAGGCCGAACTGCACCTGGCCCGCGTAGGACAGGATGCTGATGCCGAGCCCGATGTCGCCCGACTGCGGCACCCAGAAGATCATCCGCGAGATGCGCCTGCCCGCCAAATACATCGCGTGTGTCGGTCCCGGCACGTTGGTCGCGACCAGTGTCGCCTTGGTCGACAGCAGGTCGATCGCCACCGCCTGCGCGGAACCCGGCAACATGCCGAGCGCAGCCATCAGGCCGAGCGTCAGCACCGGCTGGTAGGAACTCTTGAGGGCGGTCATCGCCGCGTGTACTGCGAACAGGCGCTCGAGGGGATCGCGAATCCCGATCGGCAGCTCGAGGAACACCAGTCCGAAATGATTGCCAAGCGAGGCCGCCGCTTTTGGATCGCGCAGATTCACGGGCACCGTCGCGCGTATCGTCAGTCCCGTGGTGTCCTCGCCGTGATCGCGCAGGTAGGCGCCGAGCGCGCCGGCCGCCGTCGACATCAGCAAATCGTTGACCGTGCAGCCGAGCGCCTTCGCGACCGTCTTCACTTCGGTGAGCGGCAGCGGATCTGTCCACGCCGCGATCTTGCGCGTGCCGAGCGCGCCTTTGTAGCGGGTCGGCGGGTCGTCGGCGAGCGTCGCGACCCGCGCGAGTTCCGCGGCAATGCCGAGTGCATGGCGTGCGAGTTCGTTGGCCTGTTCGGGATTGCGCGTGAGATCTGCAGCCTTCGCAAACCACTGCGCGCCCTCGGAGAAGGCCTTCTGCACGAGCCCCGCGCCCGGCACATTCAGGCGGCCGAGCCACACCAGGGTATCTTCGTCACCAGCGGTCTGCGGCTCGACGTCTGCGGGTTCCGGTGCGGGCGCCGGCCCGGCCGGTTCCGCCTGCAGGTCGGTCAGCGTCAGGAACACGCGAATCATCGCCGTGCCGTCGGCATAGCAGTGATGGATGCGCAGGATCATGGCGCTGCCGCCCTGGAAGTTTTCGATGAAATGGAACTGCCACATCGGCCGCCGCCGGTCGAGGTCGTTGCCCGCCAGGTCCGACACCAGCGCCTCGAGCTCCGCCTGGCCGGCAGGCTGGGGCAGCGCGATTCTCCGGACGTGCTGGTCGAGGTCAAAATCAGGATCCGGCTCCCAGCTGGCCGACATCGCGTCCTGCGTGGCGCGCCAGCGGAATCGCGGGAATTTCAGGAATCGCTCTTCGATCGTCTTGCGGAAGCGGGCGAAATCGACGTGGCCGTCGAACAGGATGACGCCGACGATCATCATCAGGTTTGTCGGCCGGTCCATCCGCAGCCAGGCGGCGTCCACGGCGGACATGCGTTCCGTTTCGTTTGGCATCGGTTTACAGTGGATGATAACCGCAATCGGGCAGGGAGCAGCAGATGGCGTACTTCGTAACGGGCGCGACCGGATTCATCGGTCGCTACCTCGTCGAACGGTTGCTGGCCCGCGGCAATCGTGTCCACGTGCTGGTGCGGCCGCAATCAATGCAGAAGTTCGAGGCCTTGCGCGAATGGTGGGGACCGCGCGCGAGCCGCGTGGTGCCCGTCGCCGGCGATCTCGCCGAGCCGAATCTCGGCGTTGCGGCGGCCGACATCAAAAAGCTAGCCGGCAAGATCGATCACCTGTTCCATCTTGCGGCGATCTACGACCTCAAGGCCAGTGCCGAGGAACAGGACACCGCGAACATCGTCGGCACCGATCACGCGCTGCAGTTTGCCGAGAGCGTACGGGCGGGCTGTTTTCACATGGCGAGCTCGATCGCGGCGGCGGGCCTTTACAAGGGCACCTTCCGCGAGAACATGTTCGAGGAAGCGACCGGACTCGATCACCCTTACTTCCGCACCAAGCACGAATCGGAGGCGCTGGTCCGCAATCGTTGCAAGCGGCCGTGGCGCGTGTATCGCCCGGGCATCGTGGTCGGCCATTCGCAGACCGGCCAGATCGACAAGGTCGACGGGCCCTATTACTTCTTCAAGATGATCCAGAGGTTGCGGCATTCGCTGCCGGCCTGGTTTCCGCTGATCGGCGTCGAAGGCGGCTACATCAACCTGGTGCCGGTCGACTACGTGGCC
>CAYZDW010000081.1:0-3021 GCA_964477175.1 uncultured Steroidobacteraceae bacterium
TGCCGAAGCGGCTGTGATCGCGGACGATCACAGTCTCATCGCGCCGCAGGAGCGTGCAGTGCGAACGCGAAATGCCCGCCGCCGGCCCGCTCAACACCAGGCGGCGACCTGCTATCAACGCGGCGTCGCCGTCGCCGAGACCGAGCATGAGCGGGCGCTCGTCGATGACGTGCGCGCGGCCGTCCAGGATCACGTGAGTCGGGCAGGCGGCGGCCGTGCGTCGCGTCGCGCGGCCAGCGGCGGCTACCGGATGACGGCGTTGCAATGCCGTCGCGAGCGCAGGGGGATAGGCCGGACCGATTTCGTCGACACGCGCTGCGGCCGCCGCAGCCGGCGCGGTCTCAGGCAGCACCACCAGTTCGATATCCCGCAGTGCTGCGAGGCGCTCGCGCAGCGCCGGCAAAGCCGCGGCCCGCGACGACAGCACGAGTGTTACGGACTCGCCGGCACGGCGGCCAGCGTGCACCAGCTCGATGAGCTGCGCGTAGTAAGCCTCCGCGGCAAGCGCGAACTGCTCGCCGCGCAGCGTCGCCGTGAACGAGCCGGTCTCGGTCTCGATTGCGACGTCGACGGCGTCCTGATTCGCAAGCGCTACGAGCCAGCCCGGCAGCCGCTGGTATAGCTGCTGTTCCGAGGCGGCCTGATGCAGCGGATCGAAACGCGTGCGCCGTACCATCGCCTCGCTGATGAGCTGCGCCCAGGCCGCTTGCATGGCCTTGAGCCCGGCGCGTGGCGCTATCTCGACGCGCACACGGCGCAACAGGCTCGTGCCCTGCATCTCGGTCAGCACGGCCTGATGCATCTGGACGTCCAGATGCAGCACCGAGGCACGGGCCGCAAGATCGGCGCAGGCCGCGACCGCCGTGTCCACGACTCCGGCCACGGGCATCGCGATGCCTCTTGCGATGCCGAGCGCAAGGCCGATCTGGTGCAGTCGCATCGTGCCTGGCACCGCGAGCACGTCCTGGTCACCTGGCCGTCATGTCGAGCTCCACAACAGCGACAGGTGCGCATGCGCGAGGTCGGCGTGGGAGACGGCCGACCCGGCGGACTGCGCCAACGAATCGGTCGCGAGGTCGGCCCAGAAGCGATCGGCCGCCAGCACGGGCTTGAGCCGCGCAGCTGCTGCCGCGGCCTCACCGACCAGCAGGCCCTGCGGATCCAGCAATGCGATACCCGGGCTCGCCGCCGCGCGTACGCCATCGCGCACTGCCACCAGTGCCGCATCAACGAGTTCGAGGCCGATCGTCGCCATCGTCAGCGCACCTGCAGGTTGCGCAGCAACCGGTTGTCCAGGTAGGTCTCCGCGTCCAGCACCAGGCGCTCCTGGGCGAGCTGCAGGTTGTGCAGCAGGAACATCAGCAGCAGCGACAGGAGCAGCGCGACCAACGTCGAGTTGAAGGCGACACCCAGGCCCTCGGTGACTCCGGAGATGTCGCCGGTGACCGCCTTGTGCGCCGAAGCCAGCGCGTTGCCGATGCCGCGCACGGTGCCGATGAAGCCGATCGCCGGGATCGCCCAGGCAATGTAGCGGATCATCGAAAGTTCCGAGTCCAGCCGATCGGCCTCGGCGTGGCAGACCGCGTGACCCGCATCCGAGACATCCTGGATATTGCGCGTCGCGCCGAAGCGCGCGAGCGCCGCCTTCGAGGCCCGCACGACCAGCGACTGCTGCTGCCCGGATGGCAGCGACTCGAGCTGGCGCACGTACTCGCGGGTGTCCTCGGGCAGTATCCGCATTCCCTCGGGCACGCGCACCGGGTCCTGCTCGAGCAGCTCCTGTTCGCGGCGCGTCGTGCGATTCTTGAAGCCGATCATGGCGACCGCCCAGATCATCAGGATCACGCAGCTTTCCTGCTCCCAGTCCTTCATGATTACGAACAGCGAGCGCTCGGGGACATAGTTCGGGTCCTTGTCCATCGCCTCGG
The DNA here is from genome assembly GCA_964477175.1 of uncultured Steroidobacteraceae bacterium. Taxonomy (GTDB): domain Bacteria; phylum Pseudomonadota; class Gammaproteobacteria; order Steroidobacterales; family Steroidobacteraceae; genus SCUD01. The sequence continues at coordinate 1,929 of CAYZDW010000081.1, forward strand.
CCTGCACGGCGAGCACCGCCGCCGCATTGGGCCGGACCCAGGCGGTCCAGATCGTGTGAATGACGATCGTGGCAGCCAGCAGTGACATGAGGCTGAACAGGAATTCCTTCGGATAGCGGGTCTTCATGGGGTCCTCAGATGTCGATCGGGAATGAAACCGGAAAGTCCGCGCGCACTTTCTCGGTGGGGTTGAAGCGCGCGGGCGGTGGGCCCGCGGGAACGTAATCGTCGGGTAGCGGCGGCAGGGTTTCTTCGTCCTCAGCCGCGGCCGCGGCTTCTTTTTCGGCCTCAGCGATATCCGGCCGCTCGGCCACCGGCACCGGGGATGACTCGGCCTGCTCTTTTGCCGGTGGCGCCGGAGGTGGCGGTGTCTGTGGTCGCGGAGGATCGATGGCCCAAGCGGCGCTGATCAACAGGGCGGCCATGACGGCGATGAAATAGCGCATGGGACTACTCCGCGTAGCGGGCAATGCGAAAACCGAGGTCAGGGCGAGCGCTGGTTCCGAAGTCGCGAGACGCGACGCGCAACTCCGGAATCTTGCCGGTCAGCCAGCCCGCCCCGCGGATGACGTAGTTGTCGCCGGCGCGCGGGCCTAATGGGTCAGTGGCGACATGGTCGGGCCCGACCACATAGATCGAGTACTTGTCCGCGGTCCACTCGAACACGTTGCCGCCCAAGTCGTGGATGCCGAGCGGATTCGCCGGGAAGCTGCCAACCGGCGCAGCGACCCGGAAACCGTCGTTGTAACCGGAGATCGTCACCGGCGTCAGATACAGCGCCGAGACGTCACCCCAGTTGCCAGAGCGTGCGGGCAGCGGCAGGTCATTGCCCCACGGGTACTTGCGCGTCGCCTGCCTTCCATCATGCCGCGCCGCGTATTCCCATTCCGCTTCGGTCGGCAAGCGGTAGCCGGTCGTCACCGGCTCGATCAGCTCGAGCCGGTCGCCGCGGCGCTCGTAGGCGGGCGGCAGCTTGTCGCGATTGGACAGCCAGTTGCAAAACGCGACCGCGTCCTGCCAGCTCACCCGCGCCGCGGGCTGCCGATCGAGGTCGAGTGTTTCGTCCTTGAAAATGCCTGACATGTGTTCGGCA
>CAYZDW010000082.1:0-5351 GCA_964477175.1 uncultured Steroidobacteraceae bacterium
CTCGAGTCGGCGATCGCGAACGCTGAGCACAATCTCGGCGCGGACATCGACGAATTGAAGATCGCCCGCATCGAGGTCGACGCGGCGCCGGTGGCGAAGCGTATGCACGCGCGGGCGAAGGGGCGTGGCAACCAGATCGTCAAGCGGTTGAGCCACATCAAGGTGACCGTGGCCGACCGGGCCCGGTAAGACGCGGGAGAACGGAGCAGCAAATGGGTCAGAAGGTCAACCCGATCGGCATCCGCCTCGGCATCACGCGCGAGTGGGCATCCCGTTGGTATGCGGATACCAAGAGCTTCCCGTCGTACCTGCTTTCCGATTGGAAGGTCCGCGAGTTCCTGAGGAAGAAGCTCACCGACGCGTCGGTCAGCCGCATCCACATCGAGCGTGCGGCCCGCAAGGCCAACATCACGATCCACACGGCGCGGCCGGGCGTCGTGATCGGCCGCAAGGGCGAGGACATCGAGAAGCTCAGGGTCGAGGTGGCGCGGCTCTTGAAGATGGGCGTCCCCGACGTGCGGCTCAACATCGCCGAGATCCGCAAGCCGGAGCTCGACGCGCAGCTGGTCGCCGAGAGCATTGCGCAGCAGATCGAGAAGCGCGTGATGTTCCGGCGCGCGATGAAGCGCGCCGTGACGAATACGATGCGCAGCGGCGCGCTGGGCGTCAAGGTGCGGGTCGCCGGGCGCCTGAATGGCGCCGAGATCTCGCGTTCCGAGTGGACGCGCGAGGGGCGCGTCCCGCTGCACACATTTCGCGCCGAGATCGACTACGGGCTCGCCGAGGCGCACACGACCTACGGGGTCATCGGCGTCAAGGTCTGGGTTTTCAAGGGCGAGGTCTTCGACCGCGAGGACGTCGAGGCCGAAGCAGCAGAAGCGGCGGACAAGCCGGCCGTCGCCGCGCCGGTCGCCGGCTGAACGCAAAGGACGACTGGACATGATGCAGCCCAAGCGGACCAAGTACCGCAAGATGTTCAAGGGAAACCTGTCCGGCATGGCGGCGCGCGGCAGCTCGGTCGCGTTCGGCGACTACGGACTCAAGGCGATCGACCGCTCGCGCATGACCGCGCGTGAGATCGAAGCGGCGCGCCGCGCGATGACACGCTACGTCAAGCGCGGCGGGCAGATCTGGATCCGCGTGTTCCCGGACGTGCCGATCACGAAGAAGCCGCTCGAGGTCCGCATGGGCAGCGGCAAGGGCAATGTCGAGTACTGGGTCGCGAAAGTGACGCCGGGCAAAGTGCTGTTCGAAATCGAGGGCGTGCCGGAGGCGACGGCGCGCGAGGCATTCAAGCTGGCGGCGGCCAAGCTTTCGGTCGCAACCTCCTTCGTCAAGCGGCAGGTGCGCTGATGAGCATCAAGGATCTGCGCGGCAAGACCGCGGTCGAACTGCGCGAGGAGCTGCTCGCGCTGCGTCGCGAGCAATTCAATCTGCGAATGGCGTCCGCATCCGGGCAGCCGGCACGGCCGGACCAGCACGGCAAAGTCAGGAAGAACATCGCACGGGTCAAGACCGTGCAGAAAGAGCTCGGGCACGGCAGCCGCGCCGGGGGTAAGAAGTGATGGCCACGGAGAAATCGGCGCGCACGCTGACCGGCACCGTCGTGAGCAACAAGATGAACAAGACGATCTCCGTCTCGGTCGAGCGGCTGGTCAAGCATCCGACCTACGGCAAGTACGTGCGGCGCACGACCAAGCTGCTCGCGCACGACGAGAACGACGAGTGCCGCGCGGGCGACACGGTGACGATCGCCGAGTGCCGGCCGTTGTCGCGACACAAGGCATGGCGTCTGGTGCGCGTGATCGAACGCGCGCCGGCGGAATGAGCGCGGGGAGGGCAGGACAATGATCCAGCTCAGGACTCGATTGCAGGCGGCGGACAATTCCGGCGCCCGCGAGCTCATGTGCATCAAGGTCATGGGCGGGACCCGACGCCGTTACGCCGGGGTCGGCGACGTCATCAAGGTCAGCGTCCGCGACGCGATCCCGCGCGGCAAGGTCAAAAAGGGCGAGGTCTACGACGCCGTCGTTGTGCGCACGCGACGCGGAGTGCGCCGCGCGGACGGCTCGCTGATCCGCTTCGACGGCAACGCGGCGGTGCTCCTGACCAACAAGCTCGAGCCGATCGGCACCCGCATCTTCGGGCCCGTGACGCGCGAGCTGCGCAACGTGCAGTTCATGAAGATCATTTCGCTCGCGCCGGAAGTTCTCTGACGGCGGGAAGAAGGACGATGCAGAAAATACGCAAGGGCGACACGGTGGTCATCATCACCGGGCGCGACAAGGGCCGCACCGGCACCGTGGTCAACGTGCTGGAAGGCGGCCGCGTGCTGGTCGAGAACGTCAACATGGTCAAGAAGCACCAGCGGCCGAATCCGGCCAAAGGCGTGACCGGCGCGATCGTGCAGAAGGAGGCCCCGCTGCACGCGTCGAACGTGGCGTTATGGAACCCGGCGACGAAGAAGGCCGACCGCGTAGGCCGCAAGTCGCTCGATGACGGACGCAAGGTCCGCTATTTCAAGTCCAACGGCGAAGTAGTGGACGTCTGAGAGTGGAGACCGCAGAGATGGCCGCAACAACAAGGCTGCACAAGCACTACCGCGAGGTCGTGATGCCGAAGCTCCGCCAGGACCTTGGGCTCAAGAACGACATGCAGGTGCCGCGCCTCACGAAGATCACCGTGAACATGGGCGTCGGCGAGGCGGTCGCCGACAAGAAGGTCATGGACGCGGCGACCGCCGACCTTGCGCGCATCACAGGTCAGAAGGCTGCGGTGCGCAAGGCGCGCAAATCGGTCGCGGCGTACAAGCTGCGCGACGGCCAGGCGGTCGGTTGCATGGTCACGCTGCGTGGCGCGCGCATGTACGAGTTCCTGGACCGGCTGATCAGTGTCGCGATGCCGCGCATCCGCGACTTCCGCGGCGTCAACCCGCGCTCGTTCGACGGCCGTGGCAACTACAGCTTCGGGGTCAAGGAACAGATCATTTTCCCGGAGATCGCGTACGACCAGATCGACCAGTTGCGCGGCATGGACATCACGATCACGACCAACGCGCGTAACGACCGTTCGGGCCGTGCCCTGCTCGAAGCATTCAATTTTCCGTTCAGGAAGTGACCGATGGCGAAGACCAGCATGATCGAGCGCGAGAAGCGCCGCGCAAAAGTGGTGAAGAAGTACGCGGCGAAGCGCGCCCGGATCAAGGAGCAGATCCGCGATCCGAAGGCGGCGCAGGAGGACCGCATGGCCGCAATCGAGGCGCTGCAGAAGCTGCCGCGCGACTCGAGCCCGGCGCGCAAGCGTAACCGCTGCGCGATCACCGGGCGCTCGCGCGGCAACTACCGCAAGTTCGGTCTCGGCCGCGTCAAGCTGCGCGAGGCGACGATGCGCGGCGACGTGCCTGGCCTGCGCAAGGCGAGCTGGTGAGGAGCACAACGCAATGAGCATGACCGACCCGATTTCAGACCTGCTGACCCGGATTCGCAACGGCCAGAGCGCCGGCAAGGCGGACGTCTCGTTACAGTCATCGCGCGTCAAGCTGGCGATCGTCCGCGTGCTGAAGGACGAGGGATATGTCAGCGACTTCGCGGTCCGCAAGGACGGCGGAAAGGCGACGCTGACGATCGCGCTGAAGTATCACGCCGGCAAGCCCGTGATCGAGCGTCTCGAGCGCGTGTCGCGGCCCGGCCTGCGGCAGTACCGCGGCAAGGACGCGTTGCCGAAGGTTCTGGGCGGGCTCGGCATCGCAATCGTCTCGACGCCTGCCGGCGTCATGACCGACCGCGAGGCGCGCCGCGCCGGCCAAGGCGGCGAAGTCCTGTGCGTGGTGGCCTGAGGAGCCCGCATCCATGTCCCGAATCGCCAAATTGCCCGTCAAGCTGCCGCAGGGCGTCAACGCGACTATCGCCGCCGACTCGGTGACCGTGAAGGGCGCGAAGGGCGCGCTGACGCTCTCGCTTGCGCGCGGCATCACGGTCGCGCAGAACGAGCAGCAGCTTGTGGTCGGCGTTGCCGCCGGCAAGGACGCGTCAGACCGGATCGCGACCGCAGGCGCGACGCGCGCGAATCTCGCGAACATGGTCGCGGGCGTCACCAAGGGCTTTGAGCGCAAGCTCGAGCTGGTCGGCGTCGGCTACCGCGCGGCGGTGCAGGGCAGGAACCTGAACCTGACGCTCGGGTTTTCACACCCGGTCAGCTACCCGGTGCCCGAGGGCATCTCGATCGAGACGCCGAGCCAGACCGAGATCGTCATCAAGGGCGTCGATCGCCAGAAGGTGGGCCAGGTCGCGGCGGAGATCCGCGGCTTCCGTTCACCTGAACCCTACAAGGGCAAGGGCGTGCGCTACGCCGGCGAGAAGATCGTCATGAAAGAAGGAAAGAAGAAGTAAGGCCATGGCACAGCTGACCAAGAAGGACCGGCGCCAGCGGCGCGCGACCCGCGCCCGCGCCAAGATTCGCGAGATCGGCACGGCGCGCCTGACGGTGCATCGCACGCCGCGGCACATCTACGCACAGGTGACGACCGCCGACGGCGCACGCGTGCTGGCAATCGCCTCGACCGTGCAGCAAGACGTTGCGAAGGACCTCAAGGGCACGGGCAACGCGGCCGCTGCAGCCGCGGTCGGTCGTGCGATCGCCGAGCGCGCGAAGGCGGCCGGCATCACGTCGGTGGCGTTCGATCGCTCCGGCTTCAAGTTTCACGGGCGCCTGAAAGCGCTCGCCGAGGCGGCCCGCGAGGCCGGCCTCCAGTTCTGATTCCAGGGGAAGCGTAATGGCACGAGTGGAACGATCCTCAGCCGGTGACGACCTGATCGAGAAGCTGGTCACGGTCAACCGCACCGCCAAAGTCGTCAAGGGCGGCCGTCAGTTCGGCTTCACGGCGCTGACCGTGGTCGGCGATGGCGCAGGCAAAGTCGGCTTCGGCTACGGCAAGGCGCGCGAAGTGCCGACCGCGATCGCGAAGGCGATGCAGCAGGCGCGCAAGAACATGACCACGGTGCCGCTGCGCAGCGACACGCTGCATTACGCCCTGCAGGGACGCCACGGCACGACGCGCGTCCACATGCAGCCGGCCTCGGACGGCACCGGCGTCATCGCCGGTGGCGGCATGCGCGCGGTGTTCGAGTGCGCGGGCGTGCGCAACGTGCTGGCCAAGAGCTACGGCTCGCGCAATCCGATAAACGTCGTGCGCGCGACCTTCGACGCGTTCTCGCGCATGAGCGCGCCGGATCGCATCGCGGCGAAGCGCGGCAATACCCTCGACGAGATCCTGGGTAGATCACAATGAACAACGAACAGCTGAAAGTGACGCTGAAGGTCAGCGTTCATGGGCAACTGCAGAATATCCGCGC
>CAYZDW010000083.1:0-2595 GCA_964477175.1 uncultured Steroidobacteraceae bacterium
TCCAGCAGGTCCGACGGCTCCGGCAGGCCTTCGGCCAGACCCGCGAGATCGGTTTCACCCTCTATCCCCTCGACGATCTGCCCGGCCTCGCCGCTGCCGCCTTCGTAGGCCTTGCGCAGCAAGTCGTCGAACGCGGCGGCAGCCACGCGTTCGATGACGAGTGGCATGCCCAGGAATCGGCGCAGCTCCGCCACTGCGGCGGGTTGCGCGCCTTCGCGATAGACGATCTGGGCCTTGCCGTCGACGACGCCGCGGACCAGCACGCCATGGCGCTTCGCGAATGCGAACGGCAGGCGTCCCACGGGCGCAATCGGTTTGGGCGCGGCGCCGACGCTCACGAACCGGCTCCGGTCACTCGCCCGGGTCCTCGGGCTCGGTCGCGACGTCAGGCGGCGGCGGTCCCGGCGCGGTCGGGGGCGCCGTCGGCCCAATCAGCGGCGGCAGCGTCGGCTGTCGTTCGCCGGGCATCAGTTGTACCTTGCCTTTACCGTTGCCGCGCTCCTGCTGCAGGCCGCGGATGAAGTTGTATTTCGCATTCGTCTCGATCGCGGCCGCCTCGGCGTCGCGCAGTATCCGCGGGCGTATGAATACCAGCAGATTGGTCTTGACCTTCTTCGAGCTGCGCACCCGGAACAGCTCGCCGATCAATGGGATCCGCCCGAGCCCCGGCACGCGCTGCTCGCTTTCCTGCAGGGAATCGGAGATCAACCCGCCCAGCACGACCATGCCGCCGTCGTCGACCAGCACGCGCGTGCTGATGGTCCGCTTGTTGGTGATCAAATCGACCGCGCCGCGGGAATCGGCGGCGAGACTCGACGCCTCCTGCTCGATCTTGATCAGGATGGTGTCATCGGAGGTGATCTGCGGTGTGATCTTGAGGATTGTGCCGACTTCCTCGCGCTGGATCGTCTGGAACGGATTGACCGCACCGCCCGTGCCGCCCGTGTTCGTAAAACTGCCGGTCACGAAAGGCACTTCCTGCGCGACCTTGATCTGCGCTTCCTCGTTGTCCATGGTGATGATGGACGGCACCGAAACGATGTTGGTATTGCCGTCGCCGCGGAGCGCCCGCAGGATGGCGCCGAAATTCGTGCCCGTATCCTCGATGCGCGCGCCGCCGATCGTCAGGCCACCCGGCGCGGCCGTGACCGAAGAGGGATCGTCGAGGCCCGCCGCGACGTCGGCGAGGCTGACGCCCCCGATCGGCTGGTTGAACAAGCCAATGAGAAAATTGTCCTGCGTGCCGTCCACGAACCAGTTGATACCGAGGTCCGCGGTCGAATCGACCGAGACCTCGACGATCAGCGCCTCGACCAGGACCTGCGCGCGGCGGATGTCGAGCCGGTCGACGACCTGCATCAGCGAGCGCATCGTCTTGGGCGGCGCCGTAACCACGAGCGCGTTGGTTTCCGGTTCGGCCCAGATCGTCACAGAACGGTCCGCGCCACCGGCAGCGGCCGCCTGGCCAGGCTGTGCGGGTCCGCCTGCGAGCGCCTGTTCCTTGAGCTTGGCCGCGAGCTTCTCGGCATCGGCGTAGCGCAGGTAGCGAACCTGAGTGTCTCCGCCGGTCTCCAGCGGCGTATCGAGGTGCGTAATCAAGGTGCGGAAGCGCAGGCGCTGGGACGCCTCGCCGCCGATCAGCACGCTGTTGGTGCGCTCGTCGGCGACGATGCGCGAGCCGGCCGCGGCTTCCGCTCCCTGGGCCGCGCTTAGCGCATTGACGACCCGCACGATCTCGCTCGCCGAGGCATGTTCGAGGCGGATCACCTCGATGTCGCCGTCACCGGAGCGGTCGATGCGGCTGATGATCCGGACCATGCGATTCACGTTGGACGCGCGATCCGAGATGATCAGCATGTTGGCGCTCGGGTAGGCCGCCAGGTGGCCGTACTGAGGGATCAGGGGCCGCAGGATAGGGACGAGCTGCGCCGCGGAAACGTTGCGGACCTGCACGACCTGCGTGACGATTTCGTCCGAGGTCGCGCTGACCCGGTCCGGCAGGTCATTGGCCGGCAGCTGCCGCGCCGTGGCGTCGGGCAGGATTTTGATCACCGAGCCCGATGGGACGGCGACGAATCCGTGGACCTGCAGGATCGCGAGGAAAGCCTCGTAAAAGGCATCCGCGCTCATCGGTGTGTTGGACAGCATCGTGACCTGTGCGCGGACGCGCGGGTCGACGATGAAATTCCTGCCGGTCACCTGGCTCACGGCCTCGATGACCTGGCCCAGATCGGCGTCCTTGTAATTGGGCGTGATCTGCGGGCTCTGTTGTGCCGCCGCGGCGAGCGGCAGCGCCAGCGCGAGGAGCAGGGCAAGGCGGGTAAATCGCGTCATTACTCGTTCCTTTGGACGCAGCGCCTCACTCGCTGACTTCCGGCGCTGGCAGCTGCTCTGCTTCGCTGACCGGCTGGAATTCCTGCGCAACGGCGGACGGATCGACCGATAGTTGCCGCTGCTGGCCATTACGGTCGATCGTCAGCGTGACCGCAGGGCCCATGCCGACGCCGCGCAGGGTTTCGAGCGCGCGATTCGGATCGTCGAGTGGCGCGCCATTGACGGCGGTCACCAGGTCGCCCGGCTGCAAGCCAAGCTTCG
>CAYZDW010000084.1:0-4141 GCA_964477175.1 uncultured Steroidobacteraceae bacterium
ACATGCGCCATGTCGACGACGAGCCAGGCGCCGACCGAGTCGGCGATCACGCGAAAGCGTTGCCAGTCGACGATCCGCGAGTAGGCCCAAAAGCCGGCGAGGATCATTTTCGGGCGGTGCTCCAGGGCCAGGCGCTCGACACTCACGTAGTCGATCTCGCCGGTCGCCGGATCGAGTCCGTACTGCACGGCCTTGAACAGCTTGCCCGAGAAGTTGACCTTGGCCCCGTGTGTGAGGTGTCCGCCGTGGTCGAGACTCATGCCGAGCAGCGTGTCCCCCGGCTGCAGCAGCGCGAGGTAGACCGCGGCGTTCGCCTGCGAGCCGGAGTGCGGCTGCACATTGGCGTACGCGGCGCCAAAGAGCTTTTTCGCGCGGTCGATTGCGAGTTGCTCCGCGACGTCGACATTCTCGCAGCCACCGTAATAGCGCTTTCCGGGATAGCCCTCGGCGTACTTGTTGGTCAGCACCGTGCCCTGGGCCTCGAGGACGCGCGGGCTCGCATAGTTCTCGGACGCGATGAGCTCGAGGTGCCGTTCCTGACGCAGCCGCTCGGCGCTGATCGCCGCGGCAAGCTCGGGGTCGAACGACTGGATATTCATCTCGGGGCCGAACATGGTAGCCGCGGAGTCTAACCGAAAGCCGCCCGGCTACGCCGCCTCGACAAAAGCCTGTACGACCCTGGTCCACGCGCGCGCGAGATTGTGGCGGTTGTAGCCGCCGCCACCGACCCCGAGTATCCGCCCGTCGGCATGGCGGTCCGCGATCTGGCACAGCCGGCGGGCGGCATGCGCATGCGCCTCCTCGGTCAGGCGCAGGTGCGTGATCGGGTCGCCCTCGAGGCTATCGGCCCCGCACTGAAAGATCACGAACTGCGGGCGATGGTGCTCAAGGTGCGCCTCGACCGCGTGCCAGGCCGCGAAGAACTCCTTGTCGCCGGCGCCGGGCGATAATGGCAGATTCAGCTTCGTGCCGCGGGCCGGTCCGGTGCCCGACTCCTCGCTGGCCCCGGTGCCGGGGTACAGGAAGCGTCCGTCCTCGTGCAGGTCGGCGAAGATCAACGCCGGGTCGTCCTCGAAACCGTAGTAGACACCGTCGCCGTGGTGGGCATCGATGTCGACGTAGGCGATGCGCTGCAACCCGTGCGCCTTCTTAAGGTGCTCCGCGACGACGCCGCAATCGTTGAAGACGCAGAAACCGGCGGCATGGCCGCGCGAGGCGTGGTGCAGGCCGGCGATCGGAATGAAGGCGCGCCTGGCCTGACCCGCCATCAGGGCCTCGGTAGCGACCAGCGTCGCACCGACCACGTCGCAGGCGGCCTCGTAGATGCCCTTCCAGGCGGGCGTATCACCCGCGTCAAGATAGCCCTCGCCCGTTGCGGAACGCGCCTGGACCAGGTCGATGTACGCCGGCAGATGGAACAACTCGAGTTCCCGGCGCGTGGCGGCGCGCGGCGCCAGCGTTTGCACGCGACCGTCGAGGCCTTGCGCTGCGAGTTCGCGCACGAACGCGTCGTGGCGGTCAGGGCCGAACGGGTGGCCGTCGCCGAACGCATAGCGGGCGATGCGCTCGCCGACGACGATGCAGGTACTCGATACGCCGGTATTCGCCAAGGCACCCGCCACGCTGGAAGACGCCGGCCGAAGCCTAGCACAGCAGAGGCGCGCTCCCCGGCTGGCGGCGCCGCACCGCTTCGCAGATAATCCGCCGCCCCCGGACCAGCGTGGACGATCATTCAGCCATGGCCCAGTACATCTACACGATGATTCGCGTCGGCAAAGTGGTGCCCCCCAAGCGCCACATCCTGCGCGACATCTCGCTGTCGTTCTTCCCGGGAGCGAAGATCGGCGTGCTCGGCCTCAACGGCTCCGGCAAGTCGACGCTGCTTCGGATCATGGCGGGCGTCGACCAGGAATTCGAGGGCGAGGCGCGACCGCAACCCGGCATCAAGATCGGCCTGCTGCCGCAGGAGCCGCAGCTCGATCCGGAGAGCGATGTCCGCTCGATCGTCGAGGAGGCCCTGAAACCGGTGAAAGTCGCGCTCGCGCGTCTCGAGCAGGTCTACGCCGCCTACAGCGAGCCGGACGCCGACTTCGACCGCCTGGCTGCGGAACAGGGCGAACTGGAGGCCCTGCTCGCCTCCGTCGACGGCCACAATTTCGAGCGCCAGCTCGACGTCGCGGCCGATGCACTCAGGTTACCGCCCTGGGACGCCAAAGTGGCCCAGCTATCCGGCGGCGAACGGCGTCGCGTCGCATTGTGCCGGCTCCTGCTTTCGAAACCGGACATGCTGCTGCTGGACGAACCGACCAATCATCTCGACGCGGAATCGGTGGCGTGGCTCGAGAAGTTCCTGGAGCAATACCCGGGGACCGTGATCTGCGTGACGCACGATCGCTACTTTCTCGACAATGTCGCGGGCTGGATTCTCGAACTCGATCGCGGTTACGGCATTCCCTGGCAGGGCAATTACTCGTCGTGGCTCGAGCAGAAGGAACAGCGGCTTGCGCAGGAAGAGAAGCAGCAAGAGGGATTGCGCCGGACGCTTGCCCACGAGCTCGAATGGGTGCGCGCCAACCCCAAGGCGCGCCAGGCCAAGAGCAAGGCCCGGTTACGTCAGTTCGAGGAGCTGTCCTCGGTCGAATTCCAGGCCCGCAACGAGACCAACGAAATCTACATCCCGCCGGGGCCGAGGCTCGGTGACCTGGTCATCGAGGTCGAGAATCTCCGCAAGGGTTACGGCGAGCGGCTGCTGATCGACGACCTGTCCTTCCGACTGCCGCGCGGCGGAATCGTCGGCATCATCGGCCCGAATGGTGCCGGCAAGACGACGCTGATCCGGATGCTTACGGGAGTGGAGCAACCGGATGGGGGCACGATTCGCATCGGGCCGAGCGTGCAGCTCGCCTACGTCGGCCAGTCACGTGAGCTGCTCGACAACCGTAACACGGTCTGGCAGGAGATCTCGGGCGGGCTCGACATGATCCGGGTCGGCAATTACGAGACTCCGTCACGGGGTTACGTCGGGCGCTTCAACTTCCGCGGCAACCAGCAGCAACAGCAGATCGGGGTGCTGTCCGGCGGCGAGCGCAATCGCGTGCACCTGGCCAAGCTGCTGAAGAGCGGCGCCAACGTACTGCTGCTCGACGAACCGACCAACGATCTCGACGTCGAGACGCTGCGCGCGCTCGAAGAGGCCATGCTGAACTTCCCGGGTTGCGCCGTCGTGATTTCGCACGACCGCTGGTATCTCGATCGAATCGCCACGCACATCCTGGCATTCGAGGGTGACAGCGAGGTCACCTGGTTTGAGGGCAATTACCAGGACTACGTGGCCGACCTGCGGCGCCGCAAGGGGGAGCAGGCCGACCAGCCGCACCGCCTTCGGTACAAGCCGCTGCACACCTGAACGCCGCCGCGCCATTTCGGCTAAACTGAAATCATCCGGACAGCCGGCAGGGGACAGGTATGGCCGTGTTCATCGACTCTGCGGGTCGTTTGCACCATGACCAGGACAGTGGTCTGGCGCTGCAATGCCCGCATTGCCAGGTGCTCGCGCACATCACCCCGGTCTCAGTCCCGGACTTCAACGTCCTGCAGCTGCACAAGCCGAGCCAGGTAGGGCTCGTCTACCGTTGCGAGGCCTGCAACGCGCCGATATTCCTGCGCTTCACGGTCAAGCTGTACGCGGGCAGCCGGGTCGAGCTCGCGCCGAACTTCATCGAGCTCGAGAGGTCGCGCGAGAAATTCAGCTTCACTCATCTGCCGGAAGACGCCGAACTGCTCTTCAAGGAAGCCCTCGCCTGCTTTTCTGCCGCCTGCTACAACGCATTCGCCTCGATGTGCCGGCGCGTCGCGCAATGCGTGTTCGCCGATCTCGGCGAGGACGGCAAGCTGCAGCTCTTTGACGAGCTGGCGAATATTCGCCGGCTGGCCGAGCTCGACGACGACTCGTTCGCCGTCGTCAAGAAGGTTCAAGAACACTACCGCGCAACACATCCTGTACTGGATATCGACGGCGCCCGCATCAGCTTTGGCGACGGTGCGTGGGGTCTCTGCCGCGCCTCCAACACACAACCGGTCTTGGTGCTTCGCTTTGAAGCCGCTACCGAAGCGCGCCGCGACGAGATCCACGCTGAGGTCG
>CAYZDW010000085.1:0-3290 GCA_964477175.1 uncultured Steroidobacteraceae bacterium
CTCGGCATGGTCCAGACGACCGAGGACTTCAAGGACCATCCGAAAGTCATGAATGGATTCTCGGACCTCATGGTCGTTGCATTCGGCGACGCCGGGCGCGCGGCAAGGTCCGCGGTCGGCATGCAGTCGCTGCCCTCCAACATCCCGGTCGAGATCGAGGCAACCGTCGAACTCCACGACGGGCCTTAGCCGCCGCTCGTCATGCGAACTTTGCTGACCATCGCGCAGGGTATCGCGATCGCCTACGTCGCCCTGTGCGCCTGGCTCTACTTCACGCAGCGTTCGCAGATCTACTTTGCGGTACCGGAGTCGAATCCGCCGGGCGCGCAGTCGATCAGGCTGCAAAGCGGCGAAGCGGTTCTCAAGATCTGGGTCGTCGCCCGCGAGAGTCCGCGCGCGCTGGTCTACTTCGGGGGCAATGCTGAAGACGTGTCCGGGAATCTGCCGTCCTTTGCCTCGGTATTTCCCGACCATTCGCTGTTCCTCGTCAACTACCGCGGCTATGGCGGCAGCACGGGCAGGCCCTCGGAATCGGCGCTCTTCGCAGACGCGACCGCGGTCTACGACCACCTGCATGCGCGGTATCCGGAGATCTCGGTTTTGGGCCGAAGCCTCGGCAGCGGAGTTGCCGTCCATCTTGCGAGCGTCAGGGAGATCCGGAGTCTCGTACTCGTTACTCCCTACGACAGCCTCGTCAATGTGGCGCGTGGGCATTTCCCGTTGTTCCCGGTCGCGCTGCTCATGCGCGACCGTTACGATTCCGCCAGCCGCGCACGCGACGTCCGCGTGCCGGTGTTGATCGTGATCGCAGGCGACGACGAGATCATCCCGCGCGCGAGATCGGAGGCCCTGGTGACTGCATTTCCACCGTCGCGGATACGCGTGACGGTGCTGGAAGGCGCAACGCACAATTCCGTCGACCTTTTCCCCGGCTATCTGCGCGCCGTAGTTGAATTTTTGGCAGCGGACTGATCCCAGGATGTGTGCAATGGCCCGCCGTGCCATCATGTCGGGAGGGGCTATGACCATGCATTTGCTGTCCAGGAACCGGGCTGGTCTCGCGATGCTCGCGGTCGCCGTCCTGGCATCAGGCTGTTCGGTGCAGCGCTTCGTGGCGAACAAGATCGGCGACACGCTCGCCTCGGCCGGCACGACGTATTCCGCCGACGACGATCCGGACCTGATCGGCGCGGCGCTGCCGTTCAGCCTCAAGCTCATGGAAAGCGTGCTGGCGTCGACTCCCGAGCACCGCGGGCTGCTTGCGGCGACCTCTGCCGGTTTCACGCAATACGCCTACGCCTTCGTACAGCAGGAAGCCGATACGGTCGCGGTCGAGGACACGGATCGGGCCTGGGTCGCGTTCAATCGCGCGCGGCGACTGTACCTGCGTGCGCGCGACTACGGGCTGCGCGGTCTCGACGTGGCGGTGCCGGGTTTCAGCGCGACGCTCCGGACAACACCGGCAGCAGCGGTCGCAGAGGCCAGCGCCACCGAGGTTGACCTCCTGTACTGGACTGCCGCGTCCTGGGCCGCGGCAATCGCTCTCGGCAAGGACGATCCCTCGTTGGTCGCCGACCTGCCGCTGGTATCGGCCCTGATCGACCGGGCGCTCGCGGTCGACGAGGACTGGGACCGTGGCGCGATCCATTCTTTCCTCGTTACCTACGAAATGGCCCGACCGGATGCCGTCGGTGCCTTCGATGACCGGGTCGCGAGTGCGCGGACGCATTTCGATCGCGCCGTCGAGTTGTCGCGGGGCAAGGCCGCGGGAGCCTACCTCTCCTGGGCCGAATCCGTCTGTTTGCCGCGCGAGGACCGGGCTTGCTTCGAGGAAATGCTGCAAGCGGCGTTGAAGATCGATCCCGATGATCATCCGCCCACGCGACTCGCCAACACGATCTTCCAACGCCGGGCCGCGTGGCTTCTGGCCAACGTGGATCGCTGGATCCTGCCTCCGCTGGACGAGGCCGCCGAAATCCAGGAGAACCCGCAATGATCGGCAGCCCTCGCTTCCGCGTCCGTCTTGCGGCACTTGCGCTGGCAGCTCTTGCCGGCAACTTCGGGTCGATCGCCGAAGCGGCCGAACGCACGGACCTTCGCATCGCGACCGTAGCGCCGGCCGGTTCGTCTTTCCACAAGCGCTTGCAGACGCTCGGTGCCGAGTGGTCACGCGGCCCCGGCGGTGTCGCGATGAACATCTATGCGGGCACGCAGGGCGGCGAGCTGCAGATCGTCCGGCGCATGCGTGTCGGGCAGATCCAGGGCGCGATGCTGACCTCGGTCGGCCTCGCCCAGATCGAACGCTCGGTGACCGCGCTGCAATTCATGCCGCTGATGTTCCGCGACTGGGACGACGTGGACCTCGTGCGCGAGCGTTTGCGCCCCGATCTCGAGCGGCGCCTGCGCGAGGCGGGCTATATCGTGATGTTCTGGGCTGACGCCGGCTGGGTGCGCTACTTCTCGAGCAAGCCCATCCAGCGCTTTCAGGACCTGAAGTCGCTGCGCGTATATGCGAGTTCCGGCGATCCTGAAAGTGTCGAGATGATGAAGGACTATTACACGCCGGTCGTGCTCGAGCCGGACCAGATCCTGCTCGGGCTGCGCAATGGCATGATCGACGCGCTGCCGGTGCCGGCGTTCCTGGCTAACTTCAGCCAGGTTCCAACCTATGCGCCATACATGCTGGACCTCCGTTGGGCGCCGATCACGGGCGCGATGATCGTCACCGAACGCGCGTGGAAGCGGCTCGACCCGGCGACCCAGGCCTGGCTGCGCGAGACCTCTGAGCGCGCCGGCCATGAGATGCGCCGCGCCAGTCGCGTCGAGGACGAGCAGGCCGTGCTGGCGATGCGTGACAAGCAGGGCCTCAAGATCGTGCCGTTGACAGCGGAGGCCGAACGCGAGTGGCGCGCCGAGGTCGCGCGCATGTATCCGCGCATCCGCGGCACCCTGGTCCCGGCGCCGATGTTCGACGCGACGGTCGAGACGCTCAAGGCCAAGCGCGCAGCCGGATCGTGATGTCGTTCGTCCATCGCGTCGAGAACCTGCTGCTCGCGGCGGTGCTGGCCTTGCTCATGCTGCTGGGCGTGGCAAACGCCACCACGACGTTTGCCAACACCGATGAGCTGATCCGCCACCTGACGCTGCTGGTCGGCATGCTCGGCGGCATGGCGGCCGCCCGCGACGGCAGGTTGCTCTCGATGGGAAGCATCGTGCTGGCGCTGCCGACGCGATGGAAGCCTGCGATCGAGGCCTACACTGGTCTGGTCGGCACCACGGTTTCCGCACTC
>CAYZDW010000086.1:0-4016 GCA_964477175.1 uncultured Steroidobacteraceae bacterium
GTACGCGACACTCGAGCCGCGCATGAAGCCGGGCGCGCTGCTCGCCACCAATACCTCGAGCATCATGCTCGAGGAACTCTCGCGCGGGCTCGCTGACCCCGGGCGCCTCGTCGGCCTGCACTTTTTCAATCCGGTTGCGAAGATGATGCTGGTCGAGATCATCCGCTCGCGGCAGACGCGTGACGACGTCGTCGAGGACACGCTGGCCTTCACGCGCAAGCTCGACAAGCTGCCGCTGCCCTGCCGCAGCGCGCCCGGTTTCGTCGTCAACAGGATACTCATGCCGTACATGACCGAGGCGATGCTCGCCGCGGACGAAGGCGTGCCGCTCGCGTTGATCGACCGGACTGCCACGCGATTCGGCATGCCGATGGGGCCGATCGAGCTCGCCGACACGGTCGGTCTCGACGTCGCTTCGCACGTCGGCAGGATCCTTGCCGAGGCTTTCAGCAGGCCGACGCCAAAAGGCACGGCCGCGCTGGTCGAGGCCGGTAAGCTCGGCCGCAAGACCGGCCAGGGCTACTACGCCTGGCGTGAAGGCAAGCCGGTCAAGCCGCCGGCGGAAGGCCGGGTGCCGGGCGACCTCGAGGATCGGCTCGTGTTGCAGTATCTCAACGAGGCGGTCGCATGCCTGCGCGAGCAGGTGATCGACGACGCGGACCTGCTCGACGCCGGAATGATTTTCGGCACCGGGTTCGCGCCATTCCGCGGCGGCCCATTGCAGTATGCGCGCGCGCGCGGCGTGGCCGGGATCGTCGCTGGTCTCGAGCAGCTCGCAGCGCGGCATGGCCCGCGCTTTCGCCCGGATCCGGGCTGGACGACGCTGGCCGCGTTGCGCTGAAGCCTGTGATAGATTGCGCCCGCATGAACGCTTTCACGTATGGACGATAAGCCGGTCGAACTCGACGTGTTGCGCGGATTCAGCCCGCTCGACGGCCTGAAGCGGGAGAACCTGCACGCGCTCGCGCGCAAGACCAAGCTGCAGGAACTCGACGCCGGCCGCGTGCTGTTCAAGGAAGGCGAATCCGACAAGCGCACCGTCTACCTGGTCAGCGGTGAGATCGAACTGCGAAGCGGCGACCGCACCCTTTCGACATTGCGCGCCGGGACACCGGAATCGCGCATCGCGATCGCGCCCGGACAGCCGAGGCGCTTCACTGCGCGGGCGCTCTCCGATGTGACCTTCATCGCCGTGGACAGCGACCTGCTCGACGTGTTGATCACCTGGGACCAGACCGGCAGTTATGAAGTCGGCGAAATCTCGGGAACCGGCGTCGGGAGTGCCGACGACTGGATGACGGTGCTTTTGCAGACCAAGTCCTTCCACCGTATCCCGCCGGCCAACCTCCAGGCGCTGTTCATGCGCATGCAGCACATTGCCTGCCGGGCCGGCGAGGTCGTCATCAAGCAGGGCGACGAGGGCGATTACTTCTACGTGATCACGAAGGGCAGCGCCGTGGTCACGCGCGAGACGCCGCTGAACCGCAACGGCATCAAGCTTGCCGAGCTCGGCATCGGCGAGTCTTTCGGCGAGGAGGCGCTGATCTCCGACGGCAAGCGCAATGCGACGATCACGATGCTCTCCGACGGCGCCCTCGTGCGCCTGGGCAAGGACGACTTTCGCGAGCTCCTGAACGAGCCGCTGTTGCACTCGGTTGACCTGGAACATGCGCGCGAACTGGTCACCCGCGGCGGCCGCTGGCTGGACGTGCGGCTGCCCAGCGAGTTCAACAGCTTTCACCTCGACGACGCGCTGAACGTGCCCTTGTATTTCATTCGCCTGAAGCTCCGCACGCTCGACACGAAAACGCCCTATGTGGCCGTGTGCGACACCGGGCGGCGCAGCTCGGCTGCTGCGTTTCTGTTGAGCGAAAGGGGTTTCGACGCCTACTGCCTGCATGGCGGCCTGCTCGGCAACAAGCTCGGGCCGGAATGAGGCGCCGCGGCGCCGCTTACATCGTGTGGGTCTGCTTGTCCCCGCCCAGCGCGCCGGCCAGGTAGGACTCGATCTTCTTCTGCGTGGTGCCGCGATCCTGTTCGCTGAACTGCACGCCGATGCCGGCGGTGCGCTTGCCCTGCGCGCCTTTCGGCGTCAGCCAGATCACGCGACCTGCGACCGGTAGCTTCTCATCCTCGCCCATCAGGTTGAGGAGCATGAACACCTCGTCGCCGATCCGGTAATTGCTGTTGGTCGGAATGAACAGCCCGCCGTTCTTCACGAACGGCATGTAGGCGAGGTAGAGCGCACTCTTGTCCTTGATGGTGAGCGTTAGCAGCCCCGGCTTGGTCGATGGTGCCCGCATCTTCAATCCGCTGACTCCCGCACCTTGCCTGCGCTGCTGCCCACGAGCGCCGAGAGCGAAACCAACAGCCCTTCGAACAACAACTGCTTGTTCAGCGCGCCGCTGATCAGCAGCCGCGCCTCGCGCAGGGTGTCCAGCAGCCGATAGCCGGCCCGTATCATCGGATCGCTGCCCGGCACCCGCAACCATGGTAAACGATTATTGTTAATCAGATCACTAGACAGGCCCGCCTCGCGCAACCGGCCGGTCAGCCAGGACTCGAGCCAGAACAACCGTGCCTCGGGCTGATCCGCGATCCAGGCCGTCGCGGTTGCGATGACGTCGAGCTGGCCTTTCTCCGCGGAATCCAGCGTCTCGCGCATTTCTGCGTCGAGCTCGCCGAGGCCTGCCTCCGCGTAGCGCAATGCCAGAAATGGAGCGCCATTTGCGAGCGAGAGCAGGCGTTCCCATCCGGCCTGCGGCTGGTGTTGATTGAGCCAGGCAAGTGCCTCGACGGTGCTGGGGAGCGGCAGCCGGATTCGCGCGCAGCGGCTGGCGATGGTACGCGGCAGGCGATCGCTGCGGCTCGCCGTGAGGATCAGGTACGTGTGATCAGGCGGCTCCTCAAGAGTCTTCAATAAGGCATTGAATGAATTGATATTCATGGCATCGGCCGGATCGATCAGGGCCACCTTGCGGCGGCCGCGATAACTTTTGAACGAAAGACTCTCGGACAGGGCGCGGATCTGCTCGACGCGAATGACGGTGGTGTCCGCTTCGATACCGATGTGGTGCAGGTCCGGGTGCGTGCCCGCTAGAAAAAGCCGGCAGCCGGCACAGTCACCGCAGGCGGCTGCATCCGCGCGATCGCACAACAGGCGCGCTGCGAGCCACTGCCCGATCTCGGACTGGCCCGCTTCCGCCTGGCCCAATAGCAGTAACGCGTGTGGTAGCCGCTGCAGTTCCAGCATCGCAGCGAGTCGCGCGCGCACCGGCGCCAGCCATTCGACGCCCGCGCGGGCAAGCAGGTCGCCGACCTTTGGTGCCGCCACGGCGTCGTCGCCCTGTTTCGCGCCCGCCACGTTCCTCACCCCGCGCCGGGCAGACGCGCGTCAAGTTCCCGCGCGACTGCCGCCGCGACCTGCCGCTCATCGCCGGTCGCATCGATCAGCCGGACGCGACCGGGCTCGCGCGCGGCGATGGCGAGGTAGCCGCGCCGCACCCGCTCGAAGAAGATTTCATTTTCTGCTTCAAAGCGATCCGGCCGCGCGCCGCGTGCCGCCGCGCGGGCGAGTGCGATTGCGGGCGGCGCGTCCAGGAGCAGCGTCAGGTCCGGCATCAGGCCCGGGTGGGCGATGTCGGCGAGCTGACGGATCGTGGACTCCGCGATGCCATGACCGGCGCCCTGATAGGCCTCCGTGGCATCGGTGAAGCGGTCGCAGAGCACCCAGCGGCCATTGGCCAGTGCCGGAGCGATCAGGTCGGCGACATGGTTTGCGCGCGCGGCGAACACCATCAGCAGCTCGGCCGTCGGGCCGATCGGCTCGTCGCGTGGCTGCAGTACGAGCGCGCGCAGGGCTTCCGCAAGCGGCGTGCCGCCCGGCTCGCGCGTCAGCACTGGATCGATCCCGCGGCTCTGCAGGTGCGTGGCAGCATGCGCGAGCTGCGTCGACTTGCCGACGCCCTCGATGCCTTCGAATGTGATGAAGCGGCCGCGCACCGATTCAGCGTACC
>CAYZDW010000087.1:0-8699 GCA_964477175.1 uncultured Steroidobacteraceae bacterium
TGGTATCGCGACCCGCGTGACGACTACTGGTTCTTCGGCTTTCAGGTCGGCGGCTGATCGCCGAGGGAGCTGATGCCAACACCGGCCCGCTTGCGCCCGCGCAGGCGGGCCGGTACACAGGGCGGACGCAACAGAGGCGACCGCCCGCATGGATCTGCAGGAATTACGCGACCGGCTCACCCGCCTGGACGGCGAGCTGCTCTCGCTGATCGCCGAGCGCCAGCGGCTTTCCGGGGAGGTCGCGCGCGTCAAGCGTGCTACCGGCCACCCGACCCGGGATTTCCAGCGCGAACGCGAAGTGCTGCTGAATGCCCGCACGACGGCGGAAAATCTTGGCCTGCCACCTGCGCTTGTCGACAACCTGTTGCGCCTCCTGATCCGCAGTTCGCTCGCGACCCAGGAACAGGCGCAGGTCGCGGCCCAGGGCCAGGGCAGCGGCAAGCGCGCGCTGGTCATTGGCGGCGCCGGCAAGATGGGCCGCTGGTTCGTGGAATTCCTGGATTCGCAAGGCTACTTCGTCGAGGTAGCCGATCCGGCCGGGCCGCTCGAGTCCTATGCCCATCGCGCCGACTGGCAGTCCGATGAGCTGTCGCACGAGGTCATCGTCGTCGCGACGCCACTCGGCATCACGGCCGCAATCCTCGGTCAGCTCGCCCGGCACCGGCCGCCGGGCCTCGTCTTCGATATCGGATCGCTGAAAACACCGCTGCGCGCGGGCCTCACGGCACTGCTGCAAGCCGGCGTTCGGGTCAGCTCCGTTCACCCGATGTTCGGGCCGGACACGGATCTGCTGTCCGGGCGCCACGTCATCCATGTGGACGTCGGCCGGCCCGATGCGGTCGCCGATGCACAGGGCCTGTTCGCCTCGACGATGGCCGACCAGGTGGTCACGAACCTCGATGATCACGACCGGCTGATCGCCTATGTTCTGGGCCTCTCCCACGCCGTCAACATCGCATTCTTCTCGGCGCTGGCCGAAAGCGGCGAGGCCGCGCCCCGGCTCGCGCGGCTCTCAAGCGCGACCTTCGATGCACAGCTCGAGGTCGCCTCGCTGGTCGCCGGCGAGAGCCCGGCGCTCTACTTCGAGATCCAGGCGCTCAACGAGTACGGGGGCGAGTCGCTGGCGGCGCTGGCCGACGCGGTCGGACGGCTTCAGGCCCTGGTGGCGGGCCAGGATGCTGCGGGTTTCGCGCGGCTGATGCGCCGCGGCCAGGCCTATTTGCAGGATCGTGCCGCCGCCCGCCAGACCTGATACGATAATGAGAGTCATTCTCATTAACGACTACAGGTGACCATGAGCTTTTGGAGCGCATTGGGCCCGCAACTCGCCCTGGCACTGCTGACGGCCTCTGCAAGCCTGATCGCCCCCGCGCAGGCCGCTGACCAGCCCCTGGTCGTCTATTCCGCGCGCAAGTACCAGCTGGTCGAACAGCTCTTTGCCGAATACGGGAAGCTGCGCGGCATCGATGTGAAGTTCGTCACGGATGACGGCGCGCCGCTCGTGCAGCGGTTGCTGGCGGAAGGCGAGATGAGCCCCGCCGACCTGCTGATGACCGTGGATGCCGGCGATCTCTGGCGGGCGACCGATGCGGGCCTGCTTGCGCCGGTGCACTCGAAGGCGCTCGAGGCCGCGATTCCGGCGCACCTGCGCGATCCCGAAGGCCGCTGGTTCGGTCTCGCGGTGCGCGCCCGCACGATCGCTTATTCGACAGAGCGCGTGCAGCCGAAAGAGCTGTCCACCTATGCGGGATTGGGCGATGCGCGCTGGAGAGGTAAGTTGTGCCTGCGCAGCGGCAAGCATGTCTACAATCAGTCATTGGTCGCCGTGATGATCGCGGAGCGGGGCGAAGAGGCTACCGAGAAGCTGGTGCGTGCCTGGGTCGCGAACCTTGCGGCTGAGCCGTTTTCGAGTGACACGCTGCTGCTCAATGCGATCGCCGCGGGCCAGTGCGACGTCGGCATCTTCAACAGCTACTACCTTGGTCGCCTGCAAGGCGAGAAGCCGGATTTCCCGGTGCAGCTCTTCTGGGCCGATCAGCAGGCCGGCGGTACGCATGTCAATATCTCGGGCGCGGGCGTCACCCAGCATGCGAAGAACCCTGCCGAGGCGATCCGCTTCCTGGAATGGCTCGCGACGCCCGGAATCCAGGCGCGCTTTGCCGGCGCGAATTACGAGTATCCCGCCAACCCCTCGGTCGAGCCGGTGCCCGTGGTCGCGGCCTGGGGCAAGTTCCAGCAGAAGCTCGTCAATGTCGGCAAGGTCGGCGAATTGCAGCCCGCCGCCGTGCGGCTGATGGATCGCGCCGGCTGGCGCTAGGGCCGCGCCGGACGACGCAACGAGCGCATGTCCTCGTCACAACGGTTGACTCCGGCGCTGGTCGCGATCGCGGTCGCCTTGCCGATGATCGCAGTGCTTTTGTCCGTCGCGCAGGGCGCGGCGGACGTGGACGCGACGCTGTGGGCGCACCTGCGCGAATACGTGCTGGCGCGCGTCGCATGGAACACGGTGATCCTCGTCGTCGGCGTGGTCGCCGTCGCGATGTTGCTCGGCACCTCCCTCGCCTGGCTGACCGCTGCCTGCGAGTTTCCGGGCCGCGGATTTTTTTCCTGGGCGCTGCTGCTGCCGATGGCGATGCCGGCCTATGTGCTGGCCTTCATCGCGGTCGCAGCGCTCGATTACGCTGGCACGGTGCCGGTTGCGCTGCGCGGCTGGCTGGGCGCGGACCTGCGGTTGCCGCCGATCCGCTCGACCGGCGGCGTGATCCTGGTGCTCGCGCTCGCGAGCTACTCCTACGTATATCTGATGGCGCGCGGCGCCTTCCTGACCCACGGCGCCCGCGCGCTGGAGGCGGCGCAGTCCCTGGGCCTCGGCCCCTGGCGCGGCCTGTTCAGCGTCGCGATCCCGCTCGCGCGGCCCTGGCTTGCAGCAGGCGCTGCGCTCGTCGCCATGGAGACGCTGGCCGACTTCGGCGCTGTATCGGTCTTCAACTACGACACCTTCACGACGGCAATCTACAAGTCCTGGTTCGGACTGTTCTCGCTCGAAACGGCGCTGGGACTCGCGATGCTGCTGCTTTTGTTCGTCGCGGCGGCACTCGCGATCGAGCGCATTGCGCGTGGGCGCGCGAGTTACGCCGCCGCCGATTCCGGATCGCGGGCGGCGTTGCGGCTCGAGCTGCGCGGTGCGCGCGGCTGGCTCGCCTGCGCCTACGCCACGACGGTATTCGCCGTGGGTTTCGCACTGCCGGCCCTGGCACTCGTGGAATGGGCCTGGGAAGTCGCGGCGACTGACCTGGATGTGCGCTACGTGAGCTATAGCCTGCGCACGGTCGGGCTCGCGACAATCGCCGCAGTTCTGTGTCTGGGCCTCGCGATCGCGCTCGGCTATGCGGTGCGCATGCGCGATGGCCGGCTGACACGGGCCGCCGCGCGCATCGCAACGCTGGGCTACGCGGTGCCGGGCGCCGTGCTGGCGGTCGGCATGGTTGGTGCGCTCGCGGCCACCGACACCGCCTGGCGATCGCTCACCGGTGGCGAGGGCCTCTGGCTGCAGGGCACGGTGTTCGCGCTCTTGCTTGGCTATGTCGCGCGTTTCCTGGCCGTGGCTCATGGGCCGCTGCAGGGCGGGTTCGCACGCATCCGGCCGTCGCTCGAAGAGGCAGCGCGCAGCCTCGGCTCGACGACGGGCGAGGTCATCACGCGATTGCACCTGCCGCTGCTAGGCGCCGGAATCGGCACCGCACTGCTGCTCGTTTTCGTCGATGTCATGAAGGAAATGCCGATCACGCTGATGACCCGGCCGTTCGGCTGGGACACACTGGCGGTGCGGGTTTTCGAGATGACCGCCGAGGGCGAATGGCAGCGCGCGGCGCTGCCGTCGCTCGCGATCGTACTGGCCGGCCTGTTGCCGGTCGCGCTGCTGACCTGGAGGATGGAGCGTGCGGCTCGAGCTGCGTGAATTGTCCCGGAGCTTCGACGGCGTCGCCGCGGTCGATGGACTGTCGCTGACCGTCGCTGCGGGCCGGATCGGCTGCCTGCTGGGGCCGAGCGGTTCGGGCAAGACGACCGTGCTGCGCTGCATCGCCGGTTTCGAGCGGCCGGATTCCGGCGAGCTGCTGGCCGATGGCGAACGGCTGTCGGGGGCGGGCGTCTGGGTGACGCCGGAGCGCCGCCGCATCGGCATGGTATTCCAGGATTACGCGCTGTTTCCGCACCTCGACGTACTCACCAATGTGGCGTTCGGCTTGCGCAATGCGGGCGGCGCCCTGCGCCTCGGCCGCGCCACGGAAATGCTCGAACTGGTCGGCCTCGCGGAGCACGCCCGCAAGCTGCCGCACGAGCTCTCGGGCGGGCAGCAGCAACGCGTCGCGCTCGCCAGGGCGCTCGCGCCGCGGCCGCGGCTCGTGCTGCTCGATGAGCCATTCTCGAACCTCGACGCCGAGGTCCGCATGGACCTGGCGCAACAGGTGCGCGCGGCGCTCATGGCCGAGGGTGCCACCGCGCTGCTCGTGACTCACGACCAGCGCGAGGCGTTCGCGATCGCCGACGAGATCGGCGTGCTGCGCGCCGGCCGCCTCGAGCAATGGGATGCGCCCTGGCGCCTGTATCATTCGCCGGCGACGCGCTTCGTCGCCGACTTCGTTGGCGAAGGGACATTCATCGAAGGCACTATATTGGGGCCCGGCCGGGTCGCGACCGAGCTCGGCATCATCGAGGGCCAGCTGACCTTTGACCGGCCAGCCGGCACGAGGGTCGATCTCCTGCTGCGCCCGGACGATGTGATTCACGACGACGCGAGCGAGCTGCGCGCCGAAGTCGTCGACCGGATGTTCCGCGGCGCACAATTCCGCTACACGCTGCGGCTGCCTTCGGGCACGACCGCACTGTCCTTCGTGCCGAGCCACCACGACCATGCCCTGGGCGAGCGCATCGGGATCCGCCTCGACGCACAGCACCTGGTCGGCTTTCCGCGCGAGTAACGGCCGCTCAGGAGGCTTGCTGGCGCCGCATCAACAGCAGGAACAGCGGCAACGGAAGGAATTTCAAACGGCCTGTTGCGAGGTAGGCGCGCGGAGGTGCGGAGTGCGCGCGAGCGGGAAGCGGCTGCGCAGCTGGGTGCGGATAGCCGGCGCCTGGAGTGGCCGCGCGGGCGGTAGCGCGGGCGATGGCGCGGTCATCGGCGCGCGAATTTCCCCGCTTCGGGTGTGGTGGCGCAGCGGGCGGGAACCCGCGCCGCGGGGAATGACGCGATGTCGCGGGCCGGGTGATCAGTTCAGGGTCTGATCGAAGGGATAGCCGGGGTCGGGCGCTGGCGTGATCGGATCCCAGGACAAGGACTGATCGAACGCGAACCCGGGTGTGCCGACCCGGTCAGCCTCGAGTTCCGGCGGGGCGCGAGCGCGCGGGGCGAGCAGCGGCGGGGTGGTGGGCTCACCGACGTGCGCGAGGCTCAGCGATCAGGCGCATCGGGCCCTGGCAGCGCGGGCAGGAGCGCGGCTGGATCGCGTAGATCCGGGCGCGCAGCCGCGCCCAATGGAGCGAGGCGCGCCGGCGCGTGGCGGCGGGGAGCGCGGGATCGGGCCGCGGGACAGTAGCCCTGGCAGTTTCGGTCAGCGGCATCCCGGCGCAGGCGGTCACGCGGGCGCGCAAGCTCGCGTGCGGGGCGAACACGCCGGCATAGTGATGCCGATGGCGGCGCGGCGGCGGCAGGCACCCCGCGACTGCTAGCCCGCCCGCTGGCGCCGCATCAGCAGCAGGAACAGCGGCACGCCGATCAGCGCGGTCAGCGCGCCGACCGGCAGCTGGCGCGGCGCCACGATCGTGCGCGCGAGCAGGTCGGCGATGACGAGCAGGGCGCCGCCGGCGAGCGCCGCCGCGGGGATCACGGCGCGGTGCGAGGAGCCGATCACGAGCCGCACCAGGTGCGGCGTGACGAGACCGACGAAACCGATGCTGCCCGCAGTCGTGACGGCCGCCGCCGTCAGCACCGAGGCGGTGACGTAGATCGCGATGCGCAGTCCCCGCACCGGCACGCCGAGGAGCCTCGCCTGGAGTTCGCCGCGCGCCAGTGCATCGAGCGGCCGCGCCGCCAGCAGGCAGGCCGGGATGGCCACGAGTGCCAGCGCAAGCAATGACCAGGGCGTGCGCACGTAGCCGAAATCACCCAGCAGCCAGAACAGCATGCCGCGCAGCCGCAGATCATCCGACAGCGACAGCAGCAGGCTGATGACGGCTCCGCAACCGGCCGCGACGACGACGCCGGTCAGCAGGAGCCGCGTGGTGGTCCAGCCGCCGGGACCGTGCGCCACGGCGAATACGAGCAACATCGCGGCGAATGCCCCGCCGGCCGCGCCGGTGTCGACGGCGAGCCCGGTGAGGCCTGCGAGCATCACGCCGAGCGCGCCCACCGCGGCCCCACCCGAAATGCCCAGCACATAGGGATCGGCGAGCGGGTTGCGCAGCAGTGCCTGCATCAGGACGCCCGCCAGTGCCAGCACGATTCCTGCGCCAAAGGCCGCGAGCGCACGTGGCAAGCGGAGCTCGAGGACGATGGTGCGGGTCAGCGGGTCGCCGGTGGCGAGACCCGCCCATGGAGCGTCCAGACCCGAGCTGCCGAGGGCGAGCGATGCGACGATTGCCGCGAGCGCTGCGACCGCGAGCAGCGCGATCAAGAGCGGGGCGGGCATCCTGGTCATCGGCGCAAGGCCTCCTGGCGTTCTGCCCGCATTATTCATGAACGGCGGGCGATTTTCCGGGTCGTACCAACGAAGCGTTCGCTGTGGAAGAATTCACGCCGATGGACCGCGAGACCGATTACATCGATGATGCCGGCTACCGCGCCAATGTCGGCATCGTGATCATGAATGACGACCGCCAGGTCTTTCTGGGCGGCCGCGCGCGTGCACGCGGCTGGCAGTTCCCGCAGGGCGGCATCCGTCGTGGCGAGCGCGCCGAAGAGGCGCTGTACCGGGAACTCACCGAGGAAGTCGGCCTGCGGCAGGGGCAGGTCAAGGAGGTCGCGCGCACGCGCGGCTGGCTGCGCTACCGGCTGCCGCCGCAATTCATCCGCCGCGATTCGAGTCCGCTGTGCATCGGTCAGAAGCAGCGCTGGTTCCTGCTGCGTCTCGGCGCCGAGGATTCGGCGCTCAGCTTCGATTCGACCGAGACGCCGGCGGAATTCGACCGTTGGCGTTGGGCGCACTGGTGGGATGCGGTGCACGACGTCATCTATTTCAAGCGTCGCGTGTATTCACGCGCGCTGCACGAGCTGGGCGCGCACGCGTTCCCGGAAGGGTTACCGCCCTACCCGGACTGGTGGGAGGAGCGCATGAAGCCGGGGCAGCGTGCTGCGAAGGCGGCGCCCGAGCGCTGATCAGAAGGGTTTGGCGATGGCCAGCAGCACGATGCCGATCAGGAGCAGTGTTGGCACTTCGTTGAACCAGCGATACCACGCCGGTGGATGCACATTCCGGCCCGCGGCGAAATCCGCGAGCAGGCGCCAGCACCAGACGTGGTATGCGACGAGCAACACGAGCAGCGCGAGCTTTGCATGCATCCACCCTGCTCGAAGCAGGGCGGGGTTGATGACCGAGAGCCAGATGCCGAATGCGGCAGTCAGCAGCGCGCCGATGTTCATGATCGCGAACAGCCGGCGTTCCATGACGCGGAAGCGCTCGATGCCCGGGGAATCCGTGGCGGAAGCGTGGTATACGAACAGCCGCGGCAGGTAAAAGAGACCCGCGAACCAGGTCACCATGAAGATCACGTGCCAAGCCTTGATCCAGAGCATCCGGCATCTCCCGCGCGCCTGCGCCGATTCTAGCCGGACTCGTGGCTGAGCGAGCGGCCGCAAGCATGGCAGGTCCGAACTGGCGTCGCATCGGGCTCGCCGTGCTCATCGCGCTCGCGGTGTTCTACGGCGGATTCGAGCTCGGACGCGCGAGCGCGGGCTACGCAATCGTCAACTCGATGCTGGAGCGGTTGGAGCTCGGCCGCCGGGTCAGCGCGCTCGGCGCGGAGAACGAATCGCTGCAGCACCGCGTGGCAGCCGCCGAGATCGGCCAGCGTGTCGACCGGGAGGCGCAGTCCGAGGCGCAGCGCATGATCGGCGAGCTGCAGGCCGAGACCGCGCGCCAGCAGCAGGAGCTGCAGTTCTACCGTGGCCTCGTCGCGCGCCAGTTCGGCGCCGGCACGCTGCGTGTCCAGGAGCTGAAGATCCGCCCCGACGAGGGCCGCCGTTACCGGGTGCTGATCACGCTGGTCCAGGCCGCCGCGCGTGACAGCGTCGCGAATGGCACCGTGAGCTTCGCGATCGACGGCACGCGTGGCGGCGCCCTGGTTCAGCTGCCGCTCGCCGAGGTCGAATTGAACAAGCGCCGCGAGCTGCCGTTCTCGCTGCGCTTCTTCCAGCAGATCGAGGTGCCGATCGAATTGCCGGACCAATTCAGGCCGACCAGCCTGCAGGTCGAGTACCGCCAGGGGCGCGCTTCGGAGCCTTTGCGCCAGACTTTCAGCTGGCGCGTCGAGGGCGAGCCGGAGGCACCCGTTCTTTGACCGGCCGGGATCCCTGGCCTACAATGGTCGGGCTGGAATTTTTCTTTTTGGATTAAGGATTTATGTCCGAAACGGCCCCGATGACCGATGGCCTGGTCTTCACCGACGCCGCCGCCCGCAAGGTCGGCGAGCTGATCCGCGAGGAA
>CAYZDW010000088.1:0-7734 GCA_964477175.1 uncultured Steroidobacteraceae bacterium
GCTCGCGGATCTCGCCGTCGGGCTCGCGACGGCGATAAGCACTCCGCTGCTCGCGCAATACGCGAACGCCCAGGCGCCGTTCGCCGATTCGCTGGGCACCTGGGCAAGCGTCGTCGCGACCTGGCTGCTGGCGCGCCGCTACCTCGAGACCTGGTTCTGGTGGATCGTCATCGACTCCGGCCTCGCGGTCCTGTTCGCAAGCCAGGGGCTCGCCTTCACGGCGGCGCTCTACCTGGCCTATGCAGTGCTCGCGATCGCGGGTTGGCGCGCCTGGCGCCGCAGCCTGCTGCCGAACACCTGATGGCCGCCCCAGGCGACGATGCAACGCAGGCCATTGTGGCGGCCATTGCCGCGGAACTGGGCCTGCAGGATGCGAAGGTCACGCCGCTTTGCGGTGGCCTGTCGAATCGCTCATGGCGCCTGCGCGACGCCAGGCAGGATCTCGTGCTGCGCCAGTCCGGCGCGGGCGCCGATCTGCTCGGCGCCGATCATCGCTCGGAGCTTGCGATGCTCGAGGTCGCAGCAGCCGCAGGCCTGGCGTCGCCCATCGTGCTGGCGCGGACGGCCGAGGGGCTCCTGGTCACGCGCCATGTCGGCGGACGCGTGCTGGGCTACGATGACGCGCGTCAACCCGCGATGCTCGCGCGTATCGGCGCATGGCTCGCAAGACTGCATGCGCTCCTGCCGCCAGCTGGGCTCGCAAGCATCGACATCGCCGTGCGCGCGGCCGGCTATCTACAGTCCTTGCGCGAAACGGGGCCGGTGACGCTTTTACGCGAACTCGAGCAACGCCTCGCGGTGATGCGCAATGCCCTGCCGCCGCCGCGCCGGCTCACCGCCTGCCACCACGACCTGCATCACCTGAACCTGGTGGACCAGGGCGATGCGCTCATCGCGCTCGATTGGGAGTACGCGGGCTTGGGAGATCCGGCCGCGGACCTCGCGGCTCTTGTCTGCTATCACGACCTCGACGGCGAGCGTACCGAACGATTGCTCGCGGGTTACGGTGGTGATTCCCAGCGGTTCCTTGCGAGGCTCATTCCGCTCTGCTGGATCTTCGATTGCCTCTGGTATGGCTGGATGATGATCGGCGAGGCGCAAGGGATCGCCGCGGACGATGAGCGCCGCCGCCGGCTGATCGATCGCCTGACGGGCTGAGCGGTTGCGCGATCGAGTCCGATTCCAGCAAGATGACGCGGCGGATGGCAGAAATCATCGTGACGGATCGCGACGGCGGGGAGCACCGGGCGGCCGGGCGTATCGGCGTCAGCCTGATGGAAACGCTGCGTGATTTCGACTATGGCGTCGCGGCGATCTGCGGCGGCATGTGTTCCTGCGCGACCTGTCATGTCTATGTCGCCGAGCCCTGGCTCGATCGGCTGCCGCCGATGCAAGGCGACGAGAAGGAAATTCTCCAGGAGCTCGAAAGCTACCGGCCGCGCGGATCGCGGCTCTCCTGTCAGATTCCCTTCGAGGAACCGCTCGACGGCATTCAGGTCGAGATCGCGCCGGAGGAGTAGGGCAGTCGCCTAGTGCCGCTCTGCCTGGCGCGCAACCGCGAGCGCCGCAGCCTCGATCGCGGCGGCGTCGCCCAGAAATCGGCGCGACACCGCAGGCTTCAGACCCTCGTCGAGTTCGTAGAGGATCGGTACTCCGGTCGGAATATTGAACTCGACGATTTCGTCGTCACCCATGCCGTCCAGCAACTTGACCAGCGCGCGCAGGCTGTTGCCGTGCGCGACGACTAGCACATGCTGGCCAGACGCGAGCGCGGGCGCAATACGCCCGCGCCAGCAGGGTTCGACCCGTGCCAGCGTATCCTTCAGCGATTCGGTCGCCGGCAATTCGCATTCGGGAACGCCGCGATAGCGCGCATCGAACTTCGGATGGCGCGGATCATCCGGCGCAAGCGAAGGCGGAGGCTTATCGAAGCTGCGCCGCCAGATCTTGACTTGCTCCGCGCCGAATTGCGCGGACGTTGCCGCCTTGTCGAGGCCCTGAAGCACGCCGTAATGACGCTCGTTCAGACGCCAGCTGCGCTCGACCGGAATCCACATGCGATCCATCTCGTCCAGCATCAGCCACAGCGTGCGGATGGCGCGCTTCAGCACCGACGTGAATGCGATGTCGAATTCGTGGCCCTGCTCGCGTAGCAACCGGCCGGCGGCCAGCGCCTCGGCGCGTCCCTGTTCGCTCAGATCGACGTCGGTCCATCCCGTGAATAGATTTTCGAGATTCCAGGTGCTCTGGCCATGGCGGACGAGGACGAGCTTGCCGGGCACGATCGTGCCTCCCTCAACGTTCCGCGAGGCGCCGCACTGCCTGCAGCGCGACCGACAGGGTCGGAAAGTCTGCGCCGCCGGTGCTCCGCATCTCCTGCACGGCGCGCTTCAGGTTGTCGGCCGCAACGACATGCTTAGCCAGCCACGCTCCGATGCAGGCCGACGGATCCCGGCGCCCACCGCGGGCGAGCACCTGGTCGCAGAGGCGACGCTGTAGGGAATAGGCTTCCTCGCGCAGCGTGCCGCGCGCGAGCGCTTGCCAGTGGCCCTCGACCTCCAGGCGTTCGATTTCGCCACGAATCCAGTCAAGGCCGATCGCCGCGCCGAGGCCGAAATAGACCCGCGCCGCATGCCCGATCGGCGCACGACGTGCCAGTGCGACCTCGACGATGTCAACACTCGAATGAATTGCCCCGAGGCTGGCGACGCGCCGTGCGACGCGTGGCGGCACACCCTCCCCGGCGAAGCGCTGCAGCCCGCGGTCATAACGCTCGACCTCGAGCCCCTCGATCAGCTCTGGCAGGCCGGCCATCAGTTCCCGGATGCCGGGCTGCAGCCGCGAAACCGCGCGCTCGATGTCGAGGTCCGGGCCGAGATTGCGCAGGACCCAGTAGGTCAGGTGTCGCAGAAGGCGCGTCGTCTCGTGCGCCATGTCGTATTGCAACGCGGTCGGGACGAGGTCATCCAGCGCCTCGATGTCCGCCCATAGCTCGCGCATGCCAGTGATCTCACGCGCGATCGCGAAAGCACGCGCGATGCTGCCGACATCCGCGCCGGTATCCTCCTGGGTGCGGATCGCGAATACCGGCCCCATGCGATTCACGAGGCTGTTGGTCGTCGCGGTCACGATGATCTCGCGGCGCAACTGGTGGCGTAGAATCGCGCGCGGATACCGCCGCTGCACTGGCAGTGGAAAGTAACGCGTGAGCTCGCTGCCGAGGAACGGATCCTCGGCCACGTCGGATTCGATGAGCTTGCCGGACAACCAGATTTTCGAGTACGAAAGCAGCATTGCGAGCTCGGGGCGCGTCAGGCCCTGGCCCTTGCGGTGCCGTTCGACGATCTCATCGTCGGTGGGCAGTGCCTCCAGCGACCGGTCCAGGGTCCCGGCACGCTCCAGCGCACGGATCACGTGCCCGAGCTCGAAGATGCGCTCCACGGCCCGCGCCTGCAACCCCGAGATCGCGAGGCTTTGCAGGTAATTGTTGCGCAGTACGAGCTGGCCGACCTCGTCGGTCATGCGCGCCAGCAGCCGGTTGCGCGCCGGCCGGCTGAGCTTGTCGGATTCCATCAGCGGGCTGAACAGAATCTTGAGGTTGACTTCGACGTCCGAGCAGTTGACGCCCGCGGAGTTGTCGATGAAGTCCGTGTTGATGCGCCCACCGGCGGCTGCATACTCGATGCGCCCGCGCTGCGACAAGCCGAGGTTGCCGCCTTCGCCGACCACCCGGCAGCGCAGCTCATGGCCATCGACGCGCACCGCGTCATTGGTGCGGTCGCCGATCTCGGCGTGTGTTTCGTTGGCTGCCTTGACGTAAGTTCCGATTCCGCCGTTCCACAGGAGGTCCACCGGCAACTTCAGGATCGCGCGGATGATCTCGACCGGCGGTGCGGAAGCGGCGATGATACCGAGCATCGCGCGCGCCTCCGGCGGCAGCGCGATCGACTTGTTCTGGCGCGAATGAACCCCGCCACCCTTCGACAGCAGTTTCGTGTCGTAGTCCTCCCAGCTCGAGCGCGGCAGGTCGAACAGGCGCCGGCGCTCGGCATAGCTGCGCCCCGGGTCCGGGGACGGATCGAGGAATATGTGCTGGTGGTTGAACGCCCCCAGCAACCGAATGTGCTCCGACATCAGCATCGCGTTGCCGAACACGTCGCCCGACATGTCGCCGACGCCGGCGACGGTGAAATCCTGCGACTGGATGTCCACGCCGAGTTCGCGGAAATGCCGCCGGACCGATTCCCAGCCGCCACGCGCCGTGATAGCCATCTTCTTGTGGTCATAGCCGGCCGAGCCTCCCGAGGCGAAGGCATCGTCGAGCCAGAAGCCGTATTCCGCGGATATCGCGTTCGCGATGTCGGAGAAGGTTGCCGTGCCCTTGTCGGCCGCGACCACCAGGTAGGGGTCGTCGCCGTCGTAACGCACGACGCCAGCGGGCGGTGCGACCTTGCCGGCGACGACATTGTCGGTGACGTCCAGGAGCGCCCGGATGAACGTGCCGTAACAATCGGTGCCTTCACGCTGCGCCTCGTCGCGCGTCGCGGGCAGGCGCCGCGGCACGAAGCCGCCCTTCGCGCCGACCGGAACGATCACAGTGTTCTTGACGTTCTGCGCCTTCATCAGGCCGAGGACCTCGGTGCGGAAATCCTCGCGGCGGTCGGACCAGCGCAGGCCGCCGCGCGCTACGCGGCCCATGCGCAGGTGTACGCCCTCGACCTGCGGCGAATGCACGAAAATCTCGAACAGCGGCTTGGGCAGTGGCACTTCCGCGACCCTGCGCGAATCGAGCTTGATGGACAGGTAGGGTTTCGGGCCGCCGTCGGCCGCCGCCTGAAAGAAGTTCGTGCGCAGCGTCGCGTCGATGGCCGCGAGGAACGCGCGCAGGATGCGGTCGTCATCGATGCGCGTGACCCCGGCCAGCAACCGGTCGAGCGCGCGGCGCTGACGTGCCTCGGCGCGGCGCCGATCGGGGCCCTTCAGCGTCGGGTCGAACCGGGCCACGAACAGGCGCAGCAGCCGGCCGGCGGCCGCGGCATTGCTCGCGAGCGCCTCCTCCATGTAGGCCTGCGACAGCGGCAGCCCGAGTTGCCCCAACCACCGCGCGTAGGTCCGGAGCACCATCGCTTCGCGCCAGCCGAGGTCCGCGGCCAGCACCAGGCGGTTGAAGCCGTCATTGTCCGCGCGCCCCAGCCAGACATTGGCGAACGTCGCCTTGAAGCGCGGCCCGTCGCTGTCGAGGTCGATTCGAACGCCGCGCGGGTGCTCCAGCTCGAAGTCCTGGATCCAGAAACTGCCCGAGCTCGACTCGATCTCGTACGGCCGTTCGCTGATCAGTTTCAGGCCGAGATTCTCGATGGTCGGCAGCACGTCCGAGATCGGTATCGGGCGGTCGCGCCGGAACAGCTTGAATTGGACCTTGTGCGGGGGCTGGCCCTCGGGGCGATAAAGATTCATGCGCAGCCCCGACGGCTCCGCGGCCAGCGCCTCGAGGCAGGCGATGTCGCCGATCGCGATCCCGATCGGCGTGTCCTCCTGGTACGCAGCCGGGAACGCCTGGCTCCAGTCCCGCAGCAGCCTGAGCGCGTCGGCCTCGCCGTAGGTCTCGAGCAGCTTCTCCTTCAGATGGTCCTGCCAGGTCCGCACCGAATCCATGATCCGGCGCTCGAGTTCGGTTGCGTCGATGCGTCGATTGACCTCAGGCGGCGTGCGCACGACCATGTGCAGCCGCGCCAGCACGGATTCGGACAGCTGCACCTGCGATTCGATCGCCTGCCCGCCGAAGGCCTCGAGCGCGAGCCGTTCGATGCGCCCGCGGGCCTGTGTGTTGTAGCGATCGCGCGGCACGAACACGAGGCAGGAGTAGAAGCGGCGGAACACGTCGCGGCGCACGAACAGGCGCACCTGGGCGCGTTCGTAGAGATTCACGACGCCGCGCACGATCCTGATCAGGTCGGCGACGCTGGCCTGGAACAGCTCGTCCCGCGGAAACGTCTCGAGCGCATGGACAACGGCCTTGCTATCGTGGCTCGTCGGCTTCAGCCCGAAGTGATCGATGACGCTCTGTACCTTGTGCCGCAGCACCGGGATCTCGCGCGGGCTGCGGATGTAGGCGGAGGAGGTCCACAGGCCTATGAACCGCCGCTCGCCGGTCACGTTGCCGCCGGCGTCGAAGGTCTTGATGCCGACGTAGTCGAGATAGGTCGCGCGATGCACCGTCGCGACCGAATTCGCCTTCGTGATGATCAAGCGATCGCTGGAGCGCGCGAAGTCGCGTACGTCTCCCTTCAGCACGACCGACCGGGTCTTGCGGCGCCGGCTCGGGCGCATCAGCCCGAGCCCCGATTTGGCCACCGGCTGCAGCAGGTCGCGGTGCCGGCCGCGTCGCAGCCGGTACTCGCGGTAACCCAGGAACGCGAAGTGTTTGCCTTCCATCCACTCGAGCAGCGCCTTCACCTCGCGGTCTTCGCTTGTTTGCAGGCTGGGCCGCCGTTCGCCAAGCTCCGACGCGATCTCGCGCGCCTTGCGGCGCATGCGCTGCCAGTCCGCCGTCGAGCAGCGGACGTCCTCGAGCGTGCTGCGGATTCGTCGCTCGAGCGCCGCGAGCCGTTCCGGGTCCGTCTCGCGATCGACCTCGATCAGCTGCCAGGACTCGAGCTTCGCGCCGCGCGGGGAATCATCGGGGGACAAATCGGTCAGCCGGCCGCACCGGTCGCGGACGACTGCGAACACGGGATGCGCCAGCAGGTGCACTGCGAGTCCGCTTTGCGTGCAGACGATCCCGAGCGAATCCACAAGAAATGGCATGTCGTCGGTGATCGCAGCAATGACGGTATGCGAGGACGTGAAGCCGTCCCGCGCTGGGTCCGGATTGAACACCCGGACCATGGGCCGGCCGGGCCGCCGGATGCGGCCCAGTGAAAGCTGCGCGAGCGCCGCGCCGGCCAGGTCGGCGTCGGCGCGCTGGACCAGGTCCAGTTCGGATACGCCGTGATAAAAGAAGCGCGCGAACCGGTCGGGGGCAACCGCCAATCCGCGGCGGCCCGCGCGGCGGGCGCGGGAGGCGACGCGATCGATGATTTCCTGGCGGGCGGCCGGGATCTTGCCTAGCATCAATACTCCAGATGCGCCCGGCCCGATGCGGCCCGACCGGCGGCGTGGCGGCGCGAATTATACACGCGCTGCACCAGCCGGGCCGAGCAGGCTGGCGCGCTTCTGCAGGCGGGTCAACACCGCATTGAACATCGACTGCTCGGACGGTGTCAGTTCGGCCAGCAGGCGCCGCTCGTACTCGAGTGCATAAGGGACAATGCGCGTGTAGACTTCGCGGCCGCGCGCCGTCAGGGTCAGCACCGAGCGCCGCCGGTCGCTTTGGGCCAGCGCACGTCGCACGCGGCCGGACCGCACGAGTCCTGCCACCGCGCGGCTGACCGCGACTTTGTCCATCGCCGTGCGCTCGGCGACAATTGCGGCGGAAAGCCCGGGCGTACGCGCGAGCACGGCGATTACGCGCCATTGCGGGATCGACAGGCCGAAGCGCCGCGCATAGGCGCCGGCCAGTGCGGTCGAGACCGTATTGGAGAGCACCGACAGGCGATAGGGCAGGAAATGCTCCAGGTCCAGAGCCGGGATCGCGCTCGCGGGGACGGTCATGTGCGGTTTCCTGCTGGTCACGGGCGGATTATAGTTACAATTGTAACTAACCCGGGAGCGGATCCTGGGCGACCTGTTCGA
>CAYZDW010000089.1:0-8072 GCA_964477175.1 uncultured Steroidobacteraceae bacterium
TAGCGGTCCAGCGCCTGCCGCCGCGCCGCCGGCAGCGCCGGCGCGGCGGTGCAGGTGATCAGGACCGCTGCGCGGATCAGGGCGCCCGTCTTGCGCGCATGCATTTCCTCGATCTGGCTGCGCTCGAGCAGCCTTCCGACCGCGGCGAGGTCCATCGCCTGCCCACCGGCCATGCCCTGCGTGCCGCTGGCATGAGCCAGCAGTTGGATCATCTCGAGGCGGCGAGCCGGATCCGCCGGGATCGACTCATCCTGCGCCAGGATCTCGAAAGCCAGAACCTGGAGGGCGTCGCCCGCCAGAATCGCTGTCGCCTCATCGAAAGCTCGATGCGTGGTCGGGCGGCCGCGGCGCAGGTCATCATCATCCATCGCCGGCAGGTCGTCGTGAACGAGCGAATAGGCGTGGATCAGTTCGACGGCCGCTGCGGGCCCGTCGAGCGCCGCTGGCGGTAGCCCGACGGCTGCGCCGGTTGCATAAACGAGTACCGGTCGAATGCGCTTGCCCGTCCCGAGTGCTGCGTAGCGCATCGCGCGGTGCAGCCGCGCGGGAGCCGCGTCGGCGGCTGGCAGATGGCGCTCGAGCACGGCTTCGACGCGCTCGCGGTATTGCGACTGCCAGGACAGGGCGGATGCGGCCTCGGCGGACATTACCAGTGCTCAGTCCTCGGCGGGTGGCACGAACGGCTCGACGGTTTCCCCGCCGGGCCCGCGACTCAGGATGCTGATCTTCTGTTCGGCCTGGCGCAGCGCCTTCTGGCAGCCGCGCGTCAGTTCGACACCGCGTTCGAACTGGCGCAGCGACTCCTCTAGCGAGAGTTCGCCTTGCTCGAGCCGCTCGACGATCTGTTCGAGCTCGGCGAGCGCCGCTTCGAAATCGGGGGTCGCGGATTTCTGTCGGGTCAAGGGAGGCGCCTTGCAGGGCTGGTGGGGCAGGTACGTTACACAGCCAGCGCGCGCAGGGTCAACGATGCTGCGACGGCCATTCACCGCCGCGCGCGCGAAATGACTCTCGTCAGTACCGCCGGGCCGGTGTTAGACTCTGTCTAAACCGCTGGCAGCAAGGCTGGGACAGCTGAGGAGGCAACCGTGAACCTGAAGGGCAGCAAGACGGAAGACAATCTGAAGGCGGCTTTTGCCGGCGAGTCACAGGCGAATCGCCGGTATCTCTATTTCGCGCAGAAAGCGGATGTCGAGGGCTACAACGACGTGTCGGCCGTATTCCGCTCGACCGCCGAAGGCGAGACCGGCCACGCGCACGGCCATCTCGAATACCTCGAGCAGGTCGGCGATCCTGTAACGGGCCTCCCGATCGGCGCAACTTCGGACAACCTGAAAGCGGCCATCGCCGGCGAGACGCACGAATACACGGACATGTATCCGGGCATGGCCAGGACCGCCCGCGACGAGGGTTTCCACGAAATCGCCGACTGGTTCGAGACGCTCGCGAAAGCCGAGCGTTCGCACGCCAACCGATTCCAGAAAGCGCTGGACCAGCTCGTCTGAACGGCGATCAGGGATCGCGCATGCGCCCGTGAACGAGCGCCAAATCAGCGGCCGCCGGGAAGGCGGCCTCGAGGCGCCGACGCGGCACGCTCTGGACTGGAACAGCGCGGATTTGTGGAACCGCGACTCGCTCACACGCGAGCTCGATCGCGTCTTCGACATCTGCCATGGATGTCGCCGCTGCTTCAGCCTCTGCAATTCGTTCCCAGTCCTGTTCGACCACATCGACCAGTCGCCGAGCGGCGATCTCGCGTCGGTTCCAAAGAAGGCCTACTGGGAGGTCGTCGACCACTGCTACCTCTGCGACATGTGCTACATGAGCAAGTGTCCGTACGTGCCGCCGCACGAGTGGAACGTCGATTTCCCGCACCTGATGTTGCGAGCCAAGTCAGCGCGCTTCCGCGAGGAGGGGGCCAGCGTGCGCGACCGGCTGCTGTCGTCCACAGATGTGGTCGGGAGGATCGCGGGGATTCCGGTGGTCAACGAAGTCGTCAACGCCGCCAATCGCAGCCTGCTAGGCCGGCGCATTCTCGACCGGACAATTGGCGTGCACCCCGACGCACGGCTGCCGGAATATCACAGCACGAGTTTCCGCAAGCGCGAGGCCCGGCGGCCGAAGCCGGCGCTCACGCCGGTGCCGACCGCACAGACGACAGGCAAGGTCGCGCTGTTTGCGACCTGCTACTGCAATCGCAATGAACCCGACATCCCGGCCGACCTGGTCGCGGTGCTCGAGCACAACGGGATCCCGGTCGCGCTGCCGGAGCGCGAGCGCTGCTGCGGCATGCCGAAACTCGAGCTCGGCGACCTGGCGAGCGTCGCGGACCTGAAGGAGCAGAACATCCCGGGTCTCGCGGCCCTCGTCGAATCGGGCCACGACATCCTCGCGCCGGTTCCTTCCTGCGTCCTGATGTTCAAGCGCGAGTTGCCACTGATGTTTCCGGACGATCCGGACGTCAGGCGGGTGGCGGAGCGCAGCTTCGATCCCTTCGAATACCTGATGCTGCGGCACGCCGACGGTCGTCTTGCCACCGATTTCCGCGCGAGCCTGGGCAAGGTGGCCTATCACGTGCCCTGCCATCTGCGCGTGCAGAATATCGGGCTGAAGACGCGCGATGTGCTCGGCCTGGTGCCGGGCACGACGCTCACGACCATTGCGCGCTGCTCCGGTCATGACGGCACCTATGCGGTCAAGAGCGAGTTCCACGAGGTCTCGATGAAGATCGCGCGGCCAGTCGTGCAACGGGTCGAGTCTGCCGCGGCGGATCACTATTCGAGCGACTGCCCGATGGCCGGTCACCAGATCGCGACCGGCCTCGGAGGCACGCGCGCACCGGAACACCCGATCCGCCTGCTGCGACGGGCGTACGGCATCTGAGGAAGGCGTAGTGGACAAGGCCGCAAGCACCAGCGTGCTCACCGAAACCGATCTCATGAGCCTCGAGCAGTACGCGAAGAACCGCGAGGCGTTCCGCGCGAGCGTCATCGGGCACAAACGCGCGCGGACCGTGCCGGTCGGCCCCAACATGACCTGGGTCTTCGAGGACCGCCTGACGATCCAGTACCAGGTGCAGGAAATGCTGCGCATCGAACGGATATTCGAGCCCAACGGTATCCGCGAGGAGCTCGACGCGTACAACCCGCTGATCCCGGACGGTGGCAACTGGAAGGTGACGATGATGATCGAGTACCCGGACCCCCGCGAGCGCCAGGCGGCCCTCGCACGCCTGCGCGGGGTCGAGGATCTCTGCTACGTCGAGATTGCCGGTCTCGGCCGCGCGCGCGCAATCGCGGACGAAGACCTAGCGCGCGAGAATGACGAAAAGACCTCGGCCGTGCACTGGCTGCGCTTCGAGTTGACTCCGGCGATGCGTGACGCAATCCGCGCTGGCGCCGCGGTCACGGTCGGCACGGACCACCCGGCGTACCGCCACTCGACCCGGCTCCCCATGGAAACGATCGGGGCGCTGAGTCAGGATCTCAGCTGAGACGCTGCCACGCTCGTGCGCATCCGCGACTGATAGAATCGCCGCGCCGGCGGCGCCCATGCGCCGCGCCGATCGCAGGTTGAAATGAGCCAGTCGTACACTGCTTCGGACATCGAGGTCCTGACGGGTCTCGAGCCCGTCCGCCGCCGGCCGGGCATGTACACCGACATCCGCAGCCCGAATCACCTCGTGCACGAGGTCGTCGACAACAGCGTCGACGAGGCGCTGGCCGGCCACTGCCGCAACATCTCGGTCGTCGTGCACGGCGACGGTTCGGTATCGGTCGACGACGACGGCCGCGGCATGCCGGTCGACATCCACCCGAAAGAGAAGGTCAGCGGAGTCGAGCTTATCCTGACCCGGCTGCATGCCGGCGGCAAGTTCTCGGACCGGAACTACGAGACCGCCGGCGGCCTGCACGGCGTCGGAGTGTCGGTCGTCAACGGGCTTTCGAAACACCTCGAATGCAACGTGCGGCGAGACGGCAAGGAATGGAATATCGGGTTCAGGGACGGGAAAGTCGTCTCGAAACTCGAGGTCGTGGGTCCGGCCAGGCGCGGCCAGACCGGCACGACGGTGCGTTTCTGGCCCGACCCCGGGTTCTTCGACTCGCCGAATTTCACGGTGCCGCGGCTCAAGCACGTGCTCAAGGCCAAGGCGGTGCTGTGCCCCGGACTGCGCGTCCGGCTGCAGGTCGAGGCGACGGGCGAGACCGACGAGTGGTTTTTCACCGGCAACCTGGGTGAGTACCTGATCGAGCAGCTCGGCGGTGATGCGCGGCTGCCGGACGAGCCCTTCACCGGCCATTGCAAGGGCGGCAATGAGGTCGCCGACTGGGCCTTCTGCTGGGCGCCGGATACGGAGGGACCCGTCGCCGAAAGCTACGTGAACCTGATCCCGACGCCGCAGGGTGGCACACACGTGAACGGGCTCAGGGCCGGCGCGACCGACGCGGTGCGCGAGTTCTGCGAATTCCGCA
The DNA here is from genome assembly GCA_964477175.1 of uncultured Steroidobacteraceae bacterium. Taxonomy (GTDB): domain Bacteria; phylum Pseudomonadota; class Gammaproteobacteria; order Steroidobacterales; family Steroidobacteraceae; genus SCUD01. The sequence continues at coordinate 4,470 of CAYZDW010000089.1, forward strand.
ATCTGGTGCCGCGCGGCCTTAAGCTCGCGCCGGAGGACGTCTGGCAGCGTGTCGCGTTCGTGCTGTCGGTGCGCATGCAGAACCCGCAGTTCGCCGGGCAGATCAAGGAAAAGCTGTCGTCGCGCGAATCCGCGGCGTTCGTCTCGGGCGTCGTCAAGGACGCGTTCGCGCTGTGGCTCAACCAGCATCCAGACGCCGGCGAGAAGATCGCCCAGTTCGCGATTGGCAACGCGCAGGAGCGCATGCGTGCGGCACAGCGCGTCACGCGCAAACGGATCGTCAGCGGTCCGGCGCTGCCCGGCAAGCTCGCCGACTGCACGCTGCAGGAACCGGAACGCTGCGAACTGTTCCTCGTCGAGGGCGACTCGGCCGGCGGCTCGGCGAAGCAGGCACGCGACCGCGAGTTCCAGGCGGTCATGCCGCTCAGGGGCAAGATCCTGAACACCTGGGAGGTCGAGGCCGCCGACATCCTGTCGTCGCAGGAAGTCCACGACATCGCGACCGCACTGGGCGTGGATCCTGGTTCCAACGACCTGACCGGCCTGCGCTACCACAAGGTCTGCATCCTGGCGGACGCGGATTCCGACGGCGCGCACATCGCGACGCTGCTTTGTGCACTGTTTCTCAGGCATTTCCGGCCGCTCGTGATCGCGGGCCACGTCCATGTCGCGATGCCGCCGCTGTTCCGCATCGACATCGGCAAGAACCTCTTCTACGCGCTCGGCGAGTACGAGAAGGACGGCATCCTCGACCGTATCCAGGCCGAGGGCCTGCGGGGCAAGCCGATGATCACGCGCTTCAAGGGACTCGGCGAGATGAGCCCGCTGCAACTGCGCGAGACGACGATGGCGCCCGAGACGCGGCGGCTCGTGCAGCTGACCATTGACGCGAAGGACGACGCCGACCAGATCATGGACATGCTGCTGGCAAAGAAGCGCGCCGCAGACCGGCGCGACTGGCTCGAGAGCAAAGGCAACCTGGCGAGCATCTGAACATGCAGGACCAGCCACTCGACTTCGAAGGTATCGAGCGTCAGCCGCTGAGGGTTTTCACCGAGAAGGCGTACCTCGACTATTCGATGTACGTGATCCTCGATCGCGCGCTGCCGCAGCTTGCCGATGGGCTCAAGCCCGTGCAGCGTCGCATCATCTATGCGATGAGCGAGCTTGGGCTCTCGAACGCCGCGAAGCACAAGAAATCCGCGCGCACCGTCGGCGACGTGATCGGCAAGTACCACCCGCACGGCGACAGCGCCTGCTACGAGGCCATGGTGCTGATGGCGCAGGACTTCTCGTATCGCTATCCCATCGTCGACGGGCAGGGCAATTGGGGCTCGACGGACGACCCGAAATCGTTTGCCGCGATGCGCTACACGGAGGCACGCCTGCGGCCCTACGCAGAGACGCTGCTGTCCGAGCTCGGCCAGGGCACCGTGGAGTGGGTGCCGAACTTCGACGGCACGCTCGAGGAGCCCAGGCTGCTGCCGGCGCGCTTGCCAAACGTGCTGCTGAACGGCACGCAGGGAATCGCGGTCGGCATGGCGACCGACATACCACCGCACAACCTCAAAGAGATCGCAGCCGCCTGCATCCAGCTGCTCGACGAACCCGACGCGAGTCTGCGCGAGCTCTGCAAGCATGTGCACGGCCCGGACTTCCCGACAGGCGCCGAGATCATCACGCCGAAGTCGGAGCTCCGCGCGATCTACCAGACCGGCAACGGCACATACCGCGCGCGCGCCATCTACGAGATGGAGGACGGCGAGATCGTCGTCACGGCGCTGCCATACCAGGTGTCGGGCGCCAAGGTGCTGGAGCAGATCGCGGGCCAGATGCGCGCCAGGAAGCTGCCGATGGTCGAGGACCTGCGTGACGAGAGCGACCACGAGCACCCGACACGACTCGTGATCACACCACGCTCGAGCCGTGTCGACGTCGAGCAGTTGATGACGCACCTGTTCGCGACCACGGACCTCGAGCGCAGCTATCGCGTCAATATTAACGTCATCGCGCTCGACGGCCGCCCCAAGGTGATGGGTCTTGCCGAGCTGCTGACCGAGTGGCTCAGGTTCCGCCTCGACACGGTCAAGCGGCGACTGCAGTACCGGCTTGGCAAGGTCGACGCCAGGCTGCACATCCTGGAAGGCCTGCTGGTCGCCTTCCTTAACCTGGACGAGGTGATCCGCATCGTCCGCAGGGAGGACGAGCCCAAGCCGGTGTTGATCAAGCGCTTCAAGCTTTCGGACGAACAAGCCGAGGCGATACTCGAGACCAAGCTCCGCCACCTGGCGCGGCTCGAGGAGATGAAGATCCGCGGCGAGCAAGCCGAGCTCGCGACCGAGAAGGAAGGCATCGAGAAGACGCTCAAGAGTCCGGCGCGCCTCAGGAGGCTGATCCACGAGGAACTCGTGGCCGACGCCGAGAAGTACGGCGACAAGCGCCGCACGAGGATTGTCGAGCGCGCAGCGGCGCAGGCGATCGACGCGACCGAACTCGTCTTGCCTGAGCCCGTGACGGTCGTGCTGTCGACGCTCGGCTGGGTGCGGCAGGCCAGGGGCCACGACATCGATCCGCGTCAGCTGTCGTACAAGACCGGCGATGCTTTCCAGGCGGCAGCGCGCGGTCGCAGTACGCAACAGGCCGTGTTCGTCGACTCGACCGGACGCGCGTATTCGCTACCCGCGCACACGCTGGCGTCGGCGCGCGGGCAGGGTGAGCCGCTGTCGGGCCGGCTGGATCCGCCGGACGGCGCGACCTTCGCGGCCGTCATGATCGGTGAGCCGACCGACCCATGGCTGCTGGCTTGCGACGCGGGCCATGGCTTCATCGCGAAACTCGAGGCGCTCTTCGCGCGCAACAAGGCGGGCAAGGCGGTGTTCAACCTGCCCGACAATGCCCGGGTACTGGCGGCGGCGCCGGTGCCCGCCGGGGAGGGCGCGCTGGTCGTGTCGGTCAACAGCGAAGGGCGCCTGCTGGCATTCCCGGTCGGCGACCTGCCGGAAATGGACAAGGGTCGCGGCAATCTGATCTTCGGAGTACCTGGCAAGAAGGCCCGCGCCGGAGAGGAGCTCATGGTCGCGGCGACCGTCGTCGCCTCCGAGCAAAGCGTCGCTGTCTGGTGCGGCGACCGCAAGATGACTCTTGCCTGGAAAGACCTTGCCGATTACCGCGGCGAACGCGGCCAACGCGGCTCCCTCTTGCCACGAGGTTGGCGGAAAGTCGATCGCTTGAGCGTCGAATGAAGCGAGCCCGGGCAAAGGCGGGCCGGGGGTTCGCAGGTCCGTAAGTTCCGGCTGGACCTGCGGGCCCCCGACCGCGCCCGCCTGGACCCGTTCTATTCGACGCTGAGCCTGTCGACTTTTCGCCAACCGCGTGGAAGAAGTGCGCCGCGCTGGCCGCGTTCGCCGCGATAGTCGGCGAGGTCCTTCCACGAGAGAGTCATCTTGCGTTCGCCGCACCAGACAGCGACGCTTTGCTCGGGGGCGACGACGGTCGCCGCGACCATGAGCTCCTCTCCGGCGCGGGCTTTCTTGCCAGGTACTCCGAAGATCAGATTGCCGCGACCCTTGTCCATTTCCGGCAGGTCGCCGACCGGGAATGCCAG
>CAYZDW010000090.1:0-2758 GCA_964477175.1 uncultured Steroidobacteraceae bacterium
CGAGGCCGTTTTCGGAGCAGACGCTGTCGACCAGCAGTGAGCGGTAATTGTCGGTCGAGAACGGCTTGCCCGGCACGAAATCGCAGACCTCCGCCTGGGCGCGCGCCGCCCAGTCGGGAAGGCCGATGACGGCGCGTCGCAGGCCGAGCTCGTCGCGCACCAGGCAGACGATCTCGCGGAGCGTGTAGCGGTCGGGACCGCAAAGCTGGTAACACTCGCCGACCGTCGCGTCGTCATCGAGGGCGCGCAGGAGCGCCGCGACGACATCCTCGACCCAGACCGGCGCGAAGCGCGCACCGGGGCGCGCGAGCGGCAGGCAGATCGGGATCATGCGCAGGAGGCGCGCGAAGCGGTTCGTAAAGTCGTCGCCCCGGCCGAAGATCACCGACGGCTGAAAGATCGTGCAGCGCAGGTCCGGGCCGGATTCCTCGCGCATGATGCGCTCGGCCAGGCCCTTGCTCCTGAGGTAATGACTCGCTCCGTGGTTCGCATCCGCATTGAGGGCGCTCAAGTGCAGCAGCCGGTCAACGCGCATGCGCCGGCAGCAGGCGACGAGCTTGCCGGCAAGATCGGCGTGCACGCGGCGAAAGCCGCTGCCATCGCGGCCGCGCTCGTTGAGGATGCCGACCAGATTGACGACCACCTGCTGGCGCTCGCAGAGCAGGGCGAGCTGCCCGGGATCGTGCACGTCGGCGCCGACCAGGCGCAGCGACGGGAGCATGCCCAGGTGCCGCGCCCGATCGGGGTTCCGGGTTGGCACCGTGATGCGGAAATCCCGACTCGCGAGCGCCGCGCACAGGCGCGTGCCGACGAAACCGGAACCGCCGAGCACGCAGACCGAGCGCGTGGCCATGGCGCGATTATACGATGCGCGGCAGCGCGCTCGGCTTTGCCTGGTGGCAGGTTTTGCCCGGTGGTAGGCTCTGCCCAGTCGCAGGCTCAGCGAAGCGGCAGGATCAGCGCCTGGTTTCCGCGCTGCAACTGGATGAGCATCGAGGCCTGATCCTTGGTGACCTCGCGCAGCTGCGCGAGGCTCGTGATGCGACTCCGATTGACGGCCACGATCCGGTCGTCGGCCCTGAAACCCGCCTGCTCAGCCGGGCTGCCCGGCCGCACACCGCGCACGATCACGCCGCCGCCCGATCCTTCGGGCGCCTCGACGAGGTCAGCGCCGGTGAGTGCCGGGTGGATGGATGTGGCGTCGGCGAGCTGCGCCACTTCGCGCAGCACGGCCGTCACACGCCGGGGCTTGCCGTCCCGGAGCAGGCTGATGTCGACCGAGTCGCCGACCTTCAGCATGCCGATCGCGTTGCGTAATTCTGCGGCGCCCTTGACCGCCTGACCGCGCAAGGTCGTGATCACGTCGCCGGCCTGGATGCCGGCGCGCGCAGCAGCCGAACCCTCGGCTACCTGCGAAACCAGCGCGCCCTGGACGTCGTCGGCCAGGCCCAGGCTCTTGCGGTAGTCCGGCGTCAGGCTCAGCACCGAGACGCCGAGCTGGCCCCGGTTGACCTCGCCGAACTCGATGAGCTGCTCCATGACGGTGCGGACCATGTTCGACGGGATCGCGAAGCCGATGCCCATATTGCCGCCCGAACGCGACAGGATCACCGAATTGATGCCGACCAGCTCGCCGTCCAGGCTGACCAGCGCGCCGCCGGAATTGCCGGGATTGATCGCCGCGTCGGTCTGTATGAAATCCTCGTAATTGTCGCGGGTGATGCCGCTCCGGCCGAGCGCACTCACGATGCCCGAGGTGACGCTGTGCTGCAGCCCGAACGGATTGCCGATCGCGATCACGAAGTCGCCGACCTCGAGCTTCGAGGAGTCTGCGAGGCGGATTTCGGCGGGCAGCCTGCCTTCCTTGACGCGCAGCACCGCAACGTCGGAGCGCGCATCCGCGCCGACCACCTCGGCCTTCAGCTCGCGGTCGTCAATCAACGCGACCGTGATTTCGGTGGCGTTTTCGACCATGTGCGCGTTCGTGACGATGTAGCCGCCCTTGGCGTCGACGATGACGCCGGAGCCGGCGCTGCGGAATTCGCGCTCACGGGGCGCGGCATCGGGCGGCAGGCCGAAGAAGCGCCGGAAGCCAGGGTCGTCGAAGAACGGATTGCCCGGCGCGGCCACGGTGCCGCGCACGGCGATGTTGACGACCGCGGGCGCAACGCGCTTGATGACGGGTGCGAAGCTCGGCTGCGGCGGGACTTTTTGTGCGATGGCGGCGCCCGGCGCCAGCAGCGTGACCGCGGCCGCGAGAGCGGCGAGGAGCTGACTCATGGGATGGGACCTCGGTGATGCGGGATGTCTGACCGGAGCCGCTCGCCACAAGTTCCGGACGCACGGCGCGGCCATTTTTCCGGTGTGCGGGCGTTCGCGCGCGCGAACTGCGCTTGTTTTATGGCGAATTCGCGCATACCAGATATTGTGTTGCGCGGAAAACCGACTTGGACCCGCGGCCACGCACCGGCCGACCGGAAATCGCCTGAAGTGCCATTGGTAACTTATTGAAATATCAGGCTGTTTTTGGGGGTCATTTTTGGACAAGGAAATCCTTGACACCAACCCGTCTGCGAAAATAATTTAATAGCCCTGACACAACATCTTGTGGTCGCCGGTGCGAACACGGTGAGCGTCAGCATAAGAGTCCGGGAGCCTGGCGAATTCGAGTGCGAGCGGCGGCGCGGAGCGCCGGCCCGGCCTCGATTTCTCCGGCATTCGTATAAGACCGCTGTATTCAGGGGAGCGTCGCAGAGAA
>CAYZDW010000091.1:0-6246 GCA_964477175.1 uncultured Steroidobacteraceae bacterium
TGGTGCGCAATCACGAGCGCGGGCTCGCGAGCCCGATCACCGCGCAAGGTCAGTACGATGCGGTCGTGCCGACCGGCCAGGCCCATCCCCCGGGCGGCGGCACGACCAACCTGAAGTTTCGCGGCGGCCGCTGGCAGAGCGGCGAACCATCGCTGGGTGGCACGCTGATCAACTGCGCGGGCGGCGTGACGCCCTGGGGCACCTGGCTCAGTTGCGAGGAGACGATGGTGGATCTCACGACGGCGGGTGGCCGCCGGCATGGTTATGTGTTTGAAGTGCGGCGCGATGCGGCGCATACCACCGGAAAGGCGATCGTCGACATGGGGCGCATGCTGCACGAGGCCGTCGCCGTCGATCCGGCGACGAATCATGCTTTCCTGACCGAGGACAATCCCAACCGCTCCGCCTTTTATCGCTTCATCCCGAACGATCGCAGTGGGACCGCGGGCAGCTACGAGGCGGGCGGCCGGCTACAGGCGGCGCGCGTCGTCGGTCGCGACAATGCCGACCTGATCACCCCCGAGTTTGGCGACGAGCATCGCCTGGAATGGATCGACCTGGCGGACCCGGACGCGAACCCCAGTCGTCTACCGGCCGGCTTTCCGGATGCGAGCGGCGAGGTCAGCGGACCGTTCCTGGAGGCCTGGTCCAAGGGTGCGCTACGCATGAGCCGCGGCGAGGGAATCTGCTTCCACGCCGGGAAGATCTATGTGGTGGACAGCAGCGCCGGCACCGGGCCAATCGGCCTTCGTGGCCATGGCGAGGGTGCGGTCTGGGAATACGACCCGCGCACCGAACTATTGCGCGCGATCTTCGTGGCCGGCACGCAATTGGTCGGCGACAATCCGGACAACGTCACCGTCAGCCCGCGCGGCGGCATCCTGCTTTGCGAGGACGGCGCTCCAATCACGGACCAGTACGGCGAAGGCAACCGGCTGCTCGGCCTGACCGCGGAAGGCGACTCCTACACCTTCGCCAAGAACAACGTGCAGTTGAGCCTGGAGCAGATCCTCGCAGCCGGAAAGACGATCATGCGCGGCGATTACCGCGGGGGAGAGTTCTGCGGCGCGTGCTTCGACCCGGCCGGCGAAGTGCTGTTCGTCAACATCCAGGAACCCGGCATCACCTTCGCAATCTGGGGACCGTGGGCCAAGGGCAACCTATAGATGGTGCCGGAGTTACGGATTTCGGATCTTTCCAGCGATCCGAAATCCGTAACTCCGGCACCTTTCAGTTGCCGTTGGCCGCCGCTTTGCGGCCTTCGATGACGTAGAAGATCAGGTTGGCAAGACCAACCGCGGCCGGGATCAGGCCGAACAGCGCGATGTCATCGCCGGCCAATCGGTCGAGGGCGAAGTAGAGCACGATGCCGACGGCCAAGCCGATCAGGCCACTGCGCAGCGAGCCCGAGCGGGAGCGCTTACCGCCATTGTCCAGGTCTTCGGGCTCGGGCGGCAGCTCGAGGCCCTTTTCGATGGCCGCGAGCCTTTCCTTGTGCCGTAAATCAGCACGCTGCATCCTCTGGCGGTGCGCCGTGACGATCGCGACGATTGCCACGGCGATGCCGAAAACGATCCCGAAGATCGGGATCATCAGTGCCTCACTTCCGTCTTCCATCGACATTCTCCCGGTTGTTTCAGATATTGAGCAGCAGGCCCAACGCCTGCCAAAGCAGGTCCCAGTCCGTGCGCACCGCGCATCCGAGCAGGAAGCCCGCGATCGCCACGCCCGTACACTCGAGGGAGCGTAACCTGTTCACGGTCCTTGATACGCGGCCATCCGGCGGCGGGTTTCAGAATCCGCGACGAAAAATTCTGAAACCGGCCCGGGTGCGGGCGCGTATCAACGGGGGAGAAGGTCCAACCGAATGCCGGCCGACGACGCGATCATCGCATTGATCCAGGACGGCCGGGCCGAAGAGGCCTTCGAGCGGCTGGTGCCGGCTTACCGCCGGCGCGTGTTCGGGCTGGCTTACAGCCTGTTGCGCGACCGCGGTGCGGCCGAGGACGTCGCCCAGGAGGTTTTCGTGAAGCTGTGGCAGGCGCTGCCCCGTTACGACGGCCGTGCGCAGCTCTCGACCTGGATCTACGCGATCACACGCAATGTCGCGATCTCGGCCTTGCGCAGGCGGCGCCGCTCGGTGTCCCTGTCCGATCCCGCGGTGCTGGCCGAGGTCGAAAGCCGGGGCGGAATGTCCACGGCCGAGCCCGATGACGCCGTGTTGTGGCGCCAGGTCGACGCCCTGCCGGACAAGCAGCGCCAGGCCGTCACTCTTTATTATCAGGAGGAGCGCCCGGTCGAGGAGGTCGCGACGATGATGGGACTGCCGGTCAACACCGTGAAGACGCATCTGCACCGCGCGCGTGCGAGCCTCGCCGCGGCGCTCCGCGTCACCTGCGAGGAGGTCGCATGAGCGCCAATGACCCGCGCCAGGCGGAAATCGATGCGCGGCTGCGGAGGCTGTTCGGCGGCCTCGATGCCGGCGCCGGCTTCGAGGAACGGGTGATGCAGCGCGTGGCAAAGCTGGCCGCCGCCGCGCCGCGCGAGGACCTGCGCGCACAGTTCGAGCGCCGCTGCGAACGCCTGCGCCGGCGGTTGCGCCGCGAGGCCTGGATGAATGGCATGACAATCGTGGGTTTCGGTGCCTGCGCGGGCGCCTTGCTGTGGCGCTATGCGCCCGAGATCCAGCAGTATGCGAGGGGCACTGTGCCGGCGGTCGACCCGAATTTGCTCATCGTTGGCACGCTCGCTGCGCTCGGCGCCGCGCTTTGGCTCCTGGTCAGGCGTGCCGCGTAGTATGAGCAAGTCGCCCGATGCGCGTCCGATCCTGACGCGCCTGCGCGGCCTCATGCACAAGGCCTGCCCGCAGATCGAGGAAACCCTCAAGTGGGGCGTGCCGCATTTCGAATACAAGGGCGTCGTGGCCAGCATGGCTGGGTTCAAGCAGCACTCGAGCTATGGCTTCTGGAAGCAGAAGGTGATGGACGATCCGGCGCGGCTTTTTCTGGCGCCGGGCCAGTCCAGCATGGGCGGCAGGAAAGTCCGTTCGCGCGCCGATCTGCCCTCGGATGCGGTACTGATCCGCTACATCAAGGCGGCGGTCGCGCTGAACGAGGAAGGCGTCAAGGTGCCGCGGGTCGTGAAGAAGAAGCCGCCGGTGAAACCGCCCACGGATCTCGTGGCCGCGTTCAAGAAGAGCCCGAAGGCGAAGTCGACCTACGACGCGTTCAGCCCGCCGCAACGGCGCGAATACGTCGAGTGGGTCACCGAGGCGAAGCAGGAAGCCACGCGCAAGCGCCGACTCGAGCAGGCGATCCAGTGGATGGCACAAGGCAAGCCGCGCAACTGGAAATACCAGAACTGCTGAGCCGATGAATCACCGCCTGCAGGAATCCGCGGACGCCGTCGTCCTGGCGCCCGCCGCTCCAGCGACGGCCAGCGTTATCTGGCTGCACGGCCTGGGCGCCGACGGGCGTGACTTCGTGCCGATCGTGCCGGAATTGCGGCTGCCGCCGAGCCCGGGCGTGCGCTTCGTGTTCCCGCACGCGCCCGTGCGGCCGGTCACGATCAACAACGGCATGCGGATGCGCGCCTGGTACGACATCAAGGTGCTGTCGGCGGGCGGTCCCGAGGACGAGGCCGGCATCCGCGAATCGGCGGCGCTCCTGGCGAAATACATCCAGCGCGAACGCGAGGCGGGCATCGCCGCGGATCGCATCATTGTCGCGGGTTTTTCTCAGGGTGGCGCCATTGCGCTGCATGCAGCGCTGCGGCACCCCGAGCGCTTCGCGGGCGTCATGGCGCTATCGACCTACCTGCCGCTGCGCGCAACCCTCGCCGCGGAAGCCGCATCGGTCAACCGCGACCTGCCGATCCTGATGTGCCACGGCCGTTTCGACCCGGTGCTGCCGATGCAGCTCGGCACTACGTCGCGCGAGCTGCTGCGCGCCGAGGGTTACACGGTTGAATGGAAGGAGTACCCGATGCAGCACCAGATCTGCCTCGAGGAGGTCCAGGACATCGCCGCCTGGCTACAGGCGCGGCTGCCTGCGGAACCGTCGCGCTGATGCGGTATCATCTGCGGATCATCTCGGGAGTCCTGCCATGATCTGGATCGTCCTTGCCCTCATCGTCCTCCTGATCCTGTTCATCATCGGGATCTACAACCGGCTGGTCACATCTCGCAACGGCTACAAGAACGCCTTCGCGCAGATCGACGTGCAACTGACGCGCCGGCACGACCTGATCCCGAATCTGGTCGAGGTCGCCAAGGGCTACCTGGCCCATGAGCGCAACACGCTCGAGGCGGTGATCTCAGCGCGGAACGCCGCCGTCACGGGCCTCAAGAATGCCGCAGCCAATCCTGGCGATCCTGCCGCAGTGCAGGGGCTTGCCAGCGCCGAGAACCAGCTTACCGGCGCCCTTGGGCGCCTGTTTGCGCTGGCCGAGGCCTATCCTGACCTCAAGGCGAACCGCAACATGATGCAGCTTTCCGAGGAGCTGACCACGACGGAGAACAAGGTCGCCTTCGCGCGCCAGGCCTTCAACGACGCCGTCCTGAGCTACAACAACACGCGTGAAATGTTCCCGAACAGCATCATCGCCGGCTCGTTCGGTTTCATGCCTGCGCAGATGCTCGAGATCGAATCGCCGCAGAAGCGCGAGGTGCCCAAGGTGAGCTTCACCTGAGCCGCCCGGCGGGCTGAACCGGCATGGACTTCTTCAGGCGGCAGGCCGAGACCCGCCGGCTGTCGCGCTGGCTGGTGCTGCTGTTCATCCTGGCCGTCGCCGCTTGCGTCATCGCGGTGGACTTCGTGGTCGTGACGGCCGTAACGATCCTCTCGCAGGACACGCTCTCCGTCGCGCCACCGCCGGAAGGCCTGTGGTTCCAGCAGTATCCCGGCCTCGTCGTTCTTACTTCGTTCGTGGTGCTCGGTGTCATCGGCTGCTCCAGCCTCATCAAGTCGAGCCAGCTCAGCGCGGGCGGCGGCGTCGTGGCACGCGGGCTCGGCGGTGAACGCGTAACTGCCGACACGAAGGATCCGCTGCGCCGGCGGCTGCTCAACGTGGTGGAGGAAATGGCGATCGCCTCGGGCGTGGCGGTGCCGGAAGTCTATGTGCTCGAGCGCGAGGCCGGCATCAACGCGTTTGCCGCGGGCCACAACCCGTCCAATGCCGCGGTCGCCGTGACACGCGGCGCGCTTCTGAGCCTGAACCGCACGGAACTGCAGGGCGTGATCGCGCACGAGTTCAGCCACGTGCTGAATGGCGACATGCGGCTCAGCACGCGACTGATTGGCTGGCTTTTCGGGCTGATGGTCATTGCGATGATCGCGCGCTTCGTGCTGCGTCACGCTCCGCGCGGCGGCGGCCGCAAGGGCGGTGGCGCCGTGGTCGTCATCCTGGCCGCGGCGTTCGCGGTGCTGATCCTCGGCTACATCGGCCTGTTCTTCGGTCGGCTGATCCAGGCGGCCGTGTCGCGCAAGCGCGAATCGCTCGCCGATGCGTCGGCGATCCAGTTCACGCGCGACCCGACGGGCTTGCGTGGCGCGCTGGTCAAGATCGGCGCGCTCGGCGTCGGATCGCAGTTCCGGGACACCGACGCCGAGGAAGTCGCTCACCTTTTGTTCGCCGCGGGCGTCGAGCGGGCGTTCGCGACGCATCCACCGCTCGAGGACCGCATCCGCGAAATAGATCCGAGCTTCCGGTCGCAGGAGTTCGAGGCCATGCGCGTCCGGATGAACGAGGAGCGCGCATTCGCGAGCGAGGAAGCCAGCCGGCCCCAACCTGATACCGCCGGGAGATTGCAGGAGGTGCTGCAGGGCGTGATCGTGCTGGCGCCGGAGATGGTTGCGCAGCTAGTGGGCAATCCGGGCACGGCGCACATGCTGCGCGCCCGGGAACTGCGCGTGTCCCTGCCGGCGACGGTCACCGGCGCGGCGCGCGAACCCGAATCCGCGACGGCGCTGTTCCTCGCGCTGGCGCTCGATGTAACGGCAGACGCGCGCGGCCGGCAGCTCGCATTCATCGAACACCAGCTCGGCAGGGACCTGCGACTCGCGATCGACGAGTATCTACCGGCAGTCGATTCGCTGACGGCCGTGCAGAAGATGCCGGCGCTCTGGCAGATCTTCCCGGCGTTGCATCAGTTAGGTCATCGGGAACGCGTGGAGTTGCTCAAGTGCTTCAACGGCCTGCTGATTCGAGAGGGTCGCGTGTCGATCTACGCCTACTCGATGCGCAAGC
>CAYZDW010000092.1:0-4291 GCA_964477175.1 uncultured Steroidobacteraceae bacterium
AAGTCCTCTGACCCCACTGACGGGCCGGAAATGTTGATCGAAAATCGCATGCCACAGCCGCGCAGCGCGTCGGCGTGCTGACCGAGCGTCGCGAGGGCATTCTTGATCACCCAGCGATCGATGGCCGGCAGCAACTGGTAGCGCTCGGCCGCCGACAGGAACTTCTCGGGCGGCAGGATCTCGCCGGACTCCGCCACCATCCGCAGCAGCAGCTCGAAGCGTGGCTCGCTGCGCTCCGTGCCAAGCGGCAGGACCGGCTGCGCGTAGAGTACAAAGCGGTCCTGCTCCAGCGCCTCGTGCAGGCGTTGCACAACCTGCACATCGGTGTGCCGGCGCATGATGCTCAGGTCGGCGTCCTCGAAAATTTCGACGCGGTCGCGACCGCGGTCTTTCGCGGCCTTGCAGGCGAGTTCCGCATTGGCCATACCGTGCGCGAGCGAGTTCTGCGAGTCCTGCAGTTCCGCGACGCCGATGCTGACCGACACCTGCACGGTGCCGTCGCCGCGCGTATGAGTCAGTTCGGCGCACTGGCGGCGCAGCATTTCGCCGATCTGCTGCGAGAATTCGAGCTTGCAGTTCGGCAGGAACACCGCGAAACGGTCGCCGGCGATGCGCGCCGCAAGCGCGCCCGGGCGCGGCTTCTTGCGCAGCACCTCGGCGATCTTGCCGATCAGCTCGTCACCGACGTGCATGCCGAAATTATCGTTAACCACGTGCATGCGGTCAGCGTCGATGTACAGCACGCAATCCGGCGCCGGCTCGTGGCGCGCGGCCACCACGGCGCGCACCTGTGCCTCGAAGGCCGACCGCGTCAGGAGCGCGGTCAGTGCGTCGAAATTGGCCTGCAAGGTCGCCGTGGTCTTGCGCGACAGCAGTTCCACGAGCCGCTCGGTGCGCGGCTCGAAATTCGGGCCGTCTTCCTCGCGGAACAGCGCCAGGAAACCGACCACGCGGCCCGATGCGTGGCGCACGGGCGTTGAGAGGATCTTGAACGGCGGCAACTCGATCGGGCGCGGCTTGATCTTGTTGATGACGAGATTGCGGCGTTGCAGCTGCGCCCAGTTCAGCAGATTGCGGTGAATCTTGGTCAGGAGTTCAACGCGCGGCTTCTGGCCGGATGGCGCCTTGCAGATCGCGACATTGCGTTCCGGCACGACCAGGGCGCCCAGCGTGCAGCCGAGATGGTCCACGCAGGTTTGCACCAGCACGCCCAGCTCGTCGCCCTGCAGCGGGCTGTCCGGATCATCCGGCGCCATGCGCAGCAAGAGTTCCAGGTCGCCGTCGCGCGATTCGAGATCTCGCGTGAGCACGCCCACGCTGGTGCGCGCCTCGAGTTCACGCTGCAGGCACTCGAGCGCCGGCTGCACGAGCTGCTGCACGAAGGAATACGGGCGGTTCTCGCTGTCGCGGGTCAGTAGCGCCGCAATCGCGATGATGTCGCCGTCATTGTTGCGCAGCCGGAACACGTAGGCGGGCGCGCCTTCGTGGTCCTGGCTGAAGCCATCGATGCGCGCCGTGGTCGCCGGCGGGACCTTGGCGAGCGCCGCCTGCACCAACGGCAGCGGATCCGGACCGTCGTAACCGGCCGCGACCCACATCGGCACGCCGCGCGCGTCATAGATGCCGACGCCCAGGGCGCGCGGCATCAGCATCCGCAGCAGGTGACCGTACGGATCCAGGTTCGGCTTGGCGCTCGCCAGGTGTAGCGGCAGCTCTAGGGCGGTCGAGGCCACGGAATGAACATCCCTGTCCGGCGCAGTGCCGGGCTTCTGGCGCAGGGTCGCCCAAGTCGGAGCGGGCCGTCTTTGACGTAATCCGCATTTTGTCGCACCAGACTGGCGTCTCAGGGGGCCGGCCGCCGGAACCAGGGGACGGGGTCCACGGGCGTCGCCCCGCGGCGGATTTCGAGGTAGAGCCCGGGGTGGCTACGCCCCCCGCTGTCGCCCACCGTCGCGATGACTTCGCCGCCTTCAACGCGGTCCCCGGCCGCCTTGAAAAGCTGCTCGTTGTGGGCGTACAGGCTCATGTAGCCGCCGTGATCGATGATCAGAAGCAGCCCCATCCCGGGCAGCCAGTCGGAGTAGGCGACCCGCCCTTCGTACAGCGCCCGCACCTCGCTGCCGCGGCCCGCTTCGATCAGCACGCCGTTCCATTTGAGGCCGCCGCCGCGTGGCTGGCCGTAGCGCGACACGATCCGCCCGGCCACTGGCCAGGCGAGCCGGCCGCGGACTTTCTCAAAGGCCTGACCGGTGCCGGGTGGCAGGTCCCGAAGCGCACGGCGCAGGTCCGCGATCAGCCTTTCAAGCGCCGCGGCTTCGCGCTTGAGCTTCGCGATGGTGTCGCTGTTCGTCCGGATCTGGGAATTCATGGCGCGAACCGCTTTGCCCCGTTCGGTGCGCGCCGAATCGACGGACGACAGTTCCCTGCGGCTGTCGGCCTCGAGCGCAGCCAGGCGCTCGCGTTCCTCGGCCTCCTGCGCCGCGGCCTGTTCAAGGGCTGCGACCACCGCCTCGATTTCGGCGATCTTGCCGGCACGCGCGCGGCCGAGATAGGAGTAATAGACGAGCATGCGTCCGAACGCTGCCGGGTCTTCCTGGGAGAGCAGCAGCTTGAGCTGTTCCTCGCGCCCGCTCATGTAGGCGGCGCGCAGTTGGCTGGCGAGCGCGAGGCGCTGTTCCCTCAGCGTTCGCTCGGTGCGCTCGCGCTCGGCCGTGAGTTCAGAAAGGCGTTCGTCGCTCGCGGCGAGGCGCTTGCGCACGCTGCCGAGCCGGCCGCGCGCGGAGCGTACCTTTTCCTCGGCATCACGCAACTGTGCCGACAGTGAGTCGCGGCGGTCGGTGTCCCGCCGGATCGAGCGCTGCAGTGCCTCGATGCGCTCCCGGACCTCCTGCAACTGCTTTTCCGGGTCGCGCTCGGCAGGCGGCGCGGGCACCGCGACAAGCAGCAGCAGGCAGCCGATAGCTATAAGTCCTTGTTTTATCAGGGCTAAACCCTCGCCTCTGGCGACTCCGGGCCGCCTGTTCCAGCGCTGATATAATGCGCGGCCGTTTTTTTGCCCAGGGTCACGCGGCCGACCCGCGACCCGCCCCATGGACCGACTGCTCGATTATTTCACCAATCATCCGTTCCTCGCCGGTGGCCTGGTGCTGATGACGCTCGTCGTCGTGGCATTCGAGATGCGGCGGCACGGCCAGGGTACGACCGCGGTCGCGCCAAACGACGCGATACGCATGATGAACGATGGCGCCGTGATCGTGGACCTGCGCGCGCCCAACCAGTACAAGGACGGGCACATCGCGGGCGCGCGCAATGTACCCAGCGACCAGATCGCTGACGGCGCCAAAGCGCTCGAGAAACTGCGCGGAAAGACGCTGATCATGTGCTGCGACACCGGCACGACGGCTGGCGCTGCGGTGCGGACGCTCACACGCGCAGGCTTCAAGAACGTGTTCAGCTTACGCGGGGGCCTCGCGGCCTGGCGCCACGAAAACCTGCCGGTTGTGAAGGCTTGAGCCATGCCAGCGGCTCCGGTCACGGTCTACACAAGCAGCTTCTGCGGTTACTGCATGCGCGCGCTCAACTTGCTGCAGCGGCGCGGAATCGAGTACACGGAGATCAGCGTCGAGGATAGCCCGGGGCTGCGTGACGAGTTGGTGGCGAGGAGCGGCCGCCGCACGCTGCCGCAGATCTTCATCGGCGAGCGCTATCTCGGCGGTGCCGACGAGCTGGCCGCCATGGACCGGAGCGGCGAATTGGACAACATTTTGCAATGTAATGTGAGGAATGAAGATGGCTGACGAAAATACCCCTCTGGCAGGCGGCGCGGGCGAAACCCCTGCCAATGGCCAGGGTCCGGCGGTTGCGCTGCAGACGGTCTACATCAAGGACCTGTCCTTCGAGTCCCCGAAGGGCCCGTTCCTGCCGGCGCAAGCACAGGATCCGAAGATTTCCCTGAATCTCAGCACCGCGTCGAACACGGTCGGCCAGGACGCTCATGAGGTCGTTCTGACCGTGACGCTCGAAGCCAAGAACGGCGAAGTCGCCGTTTACCTCGCCGAGGTCAAGCAGGCCGGGGTGTTCGTCGTGCGCGGTTTCGGTCCCGAGGAGACCCGGCGCATCCTGGGCTCGTTCGCGCCGAACGTCCTGTTCCCGTACATCCGCCAGACCGTGTCGGACGTCGTGTCGAAGGGCGGCTTCACACCATTCCTGCTGCCGCACGTCAATTTCGACGCGCTGTTCGAGCGTTCGCTGCAGGAACAGGCCGCGCGCCAGGCGCGGCAGACGGGACACG
>CAYZDW010000093.1:0-3390 GCA_964477175.1 uncultured Steroidobacteraceae bacterium
GACAGAGCAGATCAAGCCGGGCCGGTTTCAGCCGCGGACAGAGATGAGCGATCGCGGGCTCGAAGAGCTCAAAATATCGATCCAGCGGCAGGGGGTCATTGAGCCGATCATCGTCAGGCCGGTTGCCCATGGCACGTATGAGCTTGTCGCCGGCGAGCGCAGATGGCGAGCCACGCAAGCTCTTGGGATTAAAGAGGTTCCAACAATCATTAAGACGCTTTCGGATAAAGAGGCGCTGGAGTATTCGCTCATTGAGAACATCCAGCGCGAAAACCTCAATCCGCTCGAGGAGGCGGTGGCATTGTCGCGCCTGATCACCGAATTCGAGCTGACCCACCAGCAGGCAGCGGAAGCCGTGGGCCGCTCCCGCGTCGCGGTCTCGAACCTGCTGCGATTGCTGGAATTGCCGGACGAGATCAAGACCCTGGTCGAGCAGCGCCAGCTCGAGATGGGCCACGCCCGGGCGCTGCTTGCCTTGACCAATCGCCGGCAATTGACCGAAGTCGGCGCGCTGGTCGCAAAAAAGGGGTTGTCGGTGCGCGAGACGGAGGCGCTGGTGAGGCGGCTCCTCGCGCGCATGGCGGGCGGCGATTCGGAGCGCTCAGGGCGCTCCGGTCGGGACCGGGATCCCGACATCCGGCGGCTCGAGGGGGACCTCGCCGACAAACTCGGCGCGAAGGTCGAGCTGCATCACGGGGCCACCGGCAAGGGCCGACTGGTCATCAGTTACCATAGCCTCGACGAGCTCGACGGCATCCTCGCGCACATCCGATAACAGCCGGAAAATACGGCGGTTTTCGCGCTCGGTGCGGGCTGCCTTGTGTTGTGTCCACAGGGCGTGGCCTCTATAATACCGCGGCTTTGGCCGCCTTGGCGGCTTGCAGCGATGCGTGAAGACGCCACGGACCGCACTGGTGGGCCACGTGGCGTTTTTGTTGCCGGGACCGGGTGAATGAGGACCGTTCGCAACATACTGCTTGCGCAACTGCTGGCCGGCCTGGTTCTTGCGGCGATCGTCTGGGCCTGGCTTGGAACCGGTCGGGCGGTCCCCACCTTGATGGGTGGACTGATCGGCTTTGTGCCGAATGCTTTCCTGGCGGCGAGACTGATGTCGCCGCGGGCCGCGGCCAGCGCGCGCGGCCTGCTGAGGGCCGGCTGGGTGGGCGAGATCGGCAAGCTCGCGATCGCCGCCGTGATGTTTGCCGCGGTGTTCGTGACGCTCAAGCCGTTGCACCCGGAGTTCCTGTTCGCCGGGTTCATCGCGACGCAGCTGGCCTGGCCGGTCGCGCTGCTGTTCGACAGGGGACGTTAGGCGATCATGGCAGAAGCGGGACATTCGGCTAGCGAATACATCGGCCACCACCTCCAGAACCTGACCGCATGCCGCGTCGATGGTCAGTGGGTGTGGAACCAGTGCGAAGGCAACTTTTACGCGGTGAACGTCGACTCGATGTTCTTCGCGCTGCTGCTCGGCCTCGTGTTCCTGACCCTATTTCGCAGGATTGCCGTGCGCGCGACGAGCGGCGTCCCCGGCCGTCTGCAGACGGCGATAGAATTGGTAATCGGCTTCGTCGACCAGAGCGTCCGGGAAACCCATCACGGCCAAAGCAAGCTGATCGCGCCGCTCGCGCTGACGCTGTTCATGTGGATCTTCCTGATGAACCTCATGGATCTGATCCCGGTGGATTGGCTGCCCGGCATGGCTGGCTTGATGGGTGTCCCGTACCTCAAGGTCGTGCCGACCACCGACGTCAACGTCACCTTCGCCATGTCGATTTCGGTGTTCGTGCTGATCCTCTACTTCAGCATCAAGATCAAGGGTATCGGCGGCTTCACGAAAGAGCTGACGCTGCAGCCCTTCAACCACTGGGCGGCGATCCCCTTCAACCTGGTGCTCGAAGGCGTCTCGCTGCTGGCCAAGCCGATTTCACTGTCGCTGCGGCTGTTCGGCAACCTCTACGCAGGCGAACTCATTTTCATCCTGATCGCGCTGATGGGCCTGTGGCAGCTGCCGTTCCATTTCCTGTGGGCGGTATTCCACGTCCTGATCATCGTGCTGCAGGCCTTCATTTTCATGATGCTGACCATCGTGTACCTGAGTCTGGCGCACGAAGGCCATTGATCGACTCTCGACCTAGGAGCTTGTGATGGAAACTGTGATTGGTATGACCGCGATCGCCGTGGCGATCATGATCGGCCTCGGCGCCCTCGGCGTCGGTGTTGGCATGGGCCTGCTGGGCGGGCGATTCCTCGAAGGCGCGGCCCGGCAGCCGGAGCTGGCTCCGATGCTGCAGGTCAAGATGTTCATCGTGGTCGCGTTGCTCGACGCGGTCGCGATGATCGGCGTGGGCATTGCGCTCTTCTTCACGTTCGCGAACCCATTCGTGGGGCAGTTGAAGACCGCGTTGGGCGGCTGAGCGCCAGGGAGCCGGTTAGATGAATTTCAACCTGACGCTGCTCGGGCAGACGATCGCGATGGTCGTGTTCGTCTGGTTCTGTATGCGGTTCATCTGGCCGCTGCTGATCAAGGTGATCGAAGACCGCCGCAAGGAGATTGCCGACGGCATCGCGGCGGGCGAGAAGGGCCAGCGCGAACTCGCGGACGCCCGGCACGGCGCCGAGGGGATCATGCAGGAGGCCCGCCAGAAAGCCGTGCAGGTCGTGGATCTCGCGCGCAAGCGCTCCGGCCAGCTGGTCGGCGAGGCCAAGGAAACGGCGGTTGCCGAGGGCCAGCGTATCGTCACGGCGGCTCACGCGGAGGTCGCGAACGAATCCGCGCGGGCGCGCGATGGCCTGCGCCGCGAAGTCGCGGCGCTCGCGGTCGCCGGCGCCGCGCACCTGCTCGGCCGCGAGGTCGATGCGCAGGCGCATGCGGAGATGCTCGATGCGCTCGCGGTCGAACTCGAGAAGCAGGCGCCGAAGCATGGCTGATCGCGCCACCATCGCAAGACCCTATGCGCGCGCTGCATTCGCGCATGCGCGCGAGCGCGCGGACCTGCCGGGCTGGTCGAAGCTCCTCGGCACGGCGGCCGCGGTCGCAGCCGACCCGCGTGTCGCACGCCTGATCGGCAATCCACACGTCACCGGCGACGAACTCGTCGAACTCCTGGCCGGCATCGCGGATGGCGCCGGCGGCGCGGAGGGACGCAATTACCTTCGCGCGATGGCGCAGAACCGCCGCCTCACGTTGCTTGCTGAGATCGCCGCGCAGTTCGAGTCGCTGCGCGCCGAGATTGAAAACGTAGTTGACGTAGAAATCGTCGCCGCCCGCGAGATCGGCGCGGCGCAGCAGAAGCGCCTCACCGCGGCACTCAGGAAGAGACTCGGCCGCGAAGTGAGCTTGCATACGCGTATCGACGAGTCGCTGATCGGAGGCGCAATCGTGCGCGC
>CAYZDW010000094.1:0-2750 GCA_964477175.1 uncultured Steroidobacteraceae bacterium
CATCAAGGTCCTCGATCTCAGCCGCATCCTGGCCGGGCCCTGGGCGACGCAATGCCTCGCCGATTTCGGTGCAACGGTCTGGAAGATCGAGAAACCGGGCGCCGGCGACGACACGCGCCACTGGGGTCCACCCTGGCTCAAGGACGCGGAAGGCCGGGACACCGCGGAGGCCGCGTATTACCTCGCAGCAAACCGCGGCAAGCGCTCGCTCGCGATCGATTTCACGAACCCGGCCGTGCAACGCCTGATCCGCGGCCTCGCGGCGCGCGCCGACGTGCTGATCGAAAATTTCAAGGTCGGCACGCTCGCGCGCAACGCGCTCGGCTGGGCCGATTTGCAGGCGGTAAATCCGCGCCTCGTCTACTGCTCGATCTCGGCTTTCGGGCAGGACGGGCCCGACGCGGGCGGCGCGGGTTACGACGCGATGATCCAGGCCATGTCGGGGCTCATGAGCGTCACCGGCCAGCCGGACGGCGAGCCGGGTGCGGGGCCGGTCAAGGTGGGCGTTGCCGTTTCTGACCTGATCAGCGGGCTATACGCGGTGGCTGCGATCACGGCGGCACTGCACGAACGCGAGCATTCGGGCCGCGGTCAGGCCATCGACCTCGCGCTCCTCGATACCCAGATCGCGGCGCTCGCCAACCAGAACCTGAACTATCTGATTTCGGGCATTCCGCCCGGCCGCCGCGGCACGGCGCATCCGAACATCGTCCCCTACCAGGCTTTCGCGACCGCGGACGGATATCTGATGCTCGCAGTCGGCAACGACCGGCAGTTCGCGGGCTTTTGCGGCCTCGCAGGCCGGCCAGAGCTGGCGGCGGACGAGCGCTATCGTACGAACGCCGGGCGCGTCGCGAACCGGGCGGTGCTCGTACCCGAAATCGATCGCCTGTTGCGGCAGAAGGTGACAAAAGACTGGCTGATGGCGCTGGCTCCGGCCGGCGTCCCTTGTGGCCCGATCAACGACCTTGCGCAGGTGTTCGAGGAGCCGCAGGTCCGGCACCGGAAGATGCGCTTCGACCTGCCCCACCCGCAGGGCGGCACCGTCCCGCAGGTCCGGAACCCGGTGCTCTATTCCCGGACAACGCTGGAGTACCGCGACCCGCCCCCGCTTCTGGGCCAGCACACGGCGGAGGTACTGGGTCAGGAACTGGGTCTGTCGGACGGGGAGCTGGAAACCCTCAGGGCCGAGGGCGTGATCGGCTGAACCTGAAATTCAGGCTGTGGCTGCATCGCTTGCTGGTTTTTGCAAAGGCGAAATGCGC
Source organism: uncultured Steroidobacteraceae bacterium (assembly GCA_964477175.1). Classification (GTDB taxonomy): domain Bacteria; phylum Pseudomonadota; class Gammaproteobacteria; order Steroidobacterales; family Steroidobacteraceae; genus SCUD01. The sequence goes on from CAYZDW010000094.1 coordinate 1,266, forward strand.
GCTACCTGGTTGCGCAGCCGTTTTCGTGCCTGCCAAAGATCGTAATCCGCCTGCATTTTTAGCCAGGATTCGGCAGACCCTCCGAGCACTGCGCCGAGACGCACCGCCATTTCGGCGCTGATCGCGGCGCGGCCGTTGAGGACCCGCGAAAGAGCCACTCTGGTTACCCCCAGGCGGCGAGCAAATTCCGTGACGGTCAGCCTGGTATCCGTGAATACACCGTCGCGTAAGACTTCGCCCGGATGGGGGGAGTTATGCATCGGCATTCAAGGTGGCCCTTCAGTGGATGCAGCCGCCAGCCGGGCAGGGTCCGCGCCGAGGCCTCGGTGGCGAAAGCGGCGAATCACGGTCAGTGTATAGCGTAGGTATACAGGCGGCAAGGGTCTGCCAAGTATCTGCCAAGTATCCTGCCAAGTATCTGCCAAGTATCCTGACTTCCGTCGCCAGAGACGTTGCGTCGCAATTGCAACGCGTCTGGGACGATTCGCCCCAAGGGTCGTCCAGCCTCAACGCCAGAGCTTGCGCGGACTACCCCGAAGGAGCTTGGCGACCAGTCGCTGTTGCCGTCTTTCGTATCCCGTCGGCCGGTCCGTTTCGGCGGCCGCCTTGGCAGGATCCTGGTCCGATTTCAGGAGGGCCTCGGCCCTCGTCAGGGCCTGGCGCCGGCGAACGTCTTCGAGGTTTCCACCCTTCGGGATGATCGCCACGGCGACCTGGCAACCCATCGCGTCGGCGAGCCGATCGAGGCTTGCGAGGGTGATCCGACGGCGACCTTCCGCGCGCTCCATTTCCTGGACGGTGGCGCGCGAGATTCCGGCGCGCGCCGCGAGTTGCGATTGTGAAATTCCGAGCGCTTCGCGGATCGCGCGTACCCATCCCGTGCGCGGATATTCGGTCTGCGGCATGCGCGGAAAAGCGCGCGTCGTCTTGGCGATTTTCGCGCGCTTCCCGGGCGGTCCGCGATGCGCGATCATCTCTTTCGAGGGCGTTTTTCGGCTCAAGAATGCCCGATTTTCAGATGTTTATAGGCATCCTATATCAGTGCAACCACATGAAATCAATTGCAACAGCCATCCGACCGCTCGATTTGAAGGCCCATAACCGCTCCGGCTACCCTGAACCGTTCCGTTCGCAGGTGCTGCCGCGCGAGAAACGCGCGCTCGGCGACGCTACGGGCCTCACGAAAATCGGCATCAATCACACGACGCTCTGGCCCGGCGCGGCCTCCTCCATGCGCCACTGGCACACGCAGGAAGATGAACTCGTCCATGTGCTTTCGGGCGAGCTGATCCTGGTCACGGACGCGGGTGAACAACCCCTCAAGGCGGGCCAGTGCGCGGGCTTCCCGGCGGGCCGCCCGGATGGCCATCAGCTGATCAACCGGGGCAAGGAACCGGCGGTCTACCTCGAGGTCAGCAACCGGGATCCGGACGATGCCGTGAGCTATCCGGATGTGGATCTGCGCTGGAATGCACCCGATGCCCG